>CAWUIW010000053.1:0-14151 GCA_963922515.1 uncultured Rhodobacterales bacterium
CAGATTTGTCAGGCTTTGTCTTGTGGTCGACAGGGCCAAGTTTCTTGGATTGGAGAGAGTACTCGGCTGAGTTTCAGAGGCAAATGCCGAAGGACTACAAAGTCGAACCTTTCTTTTTCGGCGAAGCCCGATGGAACACTTTTGGACGCCATAGCGGCATTAGAATCTTTGAAAACGATCAGGATGAGATGCCAGACGCAGTGCGAAATTGCGCGAACCTCTCCGTTCAAGAGCACAGGACATTCTGACACTATGGGTTTTCTCGTGTCAGTGCTTGAAGCAATCCAAGCTGCATACTCGTTGCATTTTGCCGTTTGGCGACCGCAGGGGTTGTCTGATGCATCTGGCTGAATTCAACATCGGCACCCTGAAATATGACTGGGACGATCCGCGTGTGGCGGACTTTGCCGACAATCTGGATCTTGTGAACGGTATCGCGCAGCGCAGCCCGGGGTTTGTCTGGCAATTGCCCGAAGACGACATGGAAGCGGCCCAACAAGACCCTGGCGGTCCTTTGGGTGGCAATCCGCGAACGGCCTCTACTCTGTCGGTATGGAAAGACCTCGAAAGCCTCGAATCTTTCGTATGGAATACCGTTCACAAACGGTTTTATGACCGTCGGTCCGAATGGTACGATCCGCAACCGGGGCCGCGGCTTGTGATGTGGTGGGTGGCCGAGGCGCATCACCCTACGATCGCAGAGGCAAAAAGGCGTCTGGACCATCTGGCGGAGCACGGCGATAGCGATTATGCCTTTGGTTGGTCTTATCGCGCAAAAACGGTAGGATAACCTTCAAACCCGCCGGGAACAGCCGCTTAGGAGGGATGGATGGAAGCCTTTGACGCGTATGGTCACGCCATCGTTGCGCTGGCCCTGATGGTTATTGTGTGGGGCGCGATGAACCCCTTGTCCGCCATCAACAAGGAAAAGGCCGGTGCCGCGCCGGGTGGGTCCGTGCCCGAGGACTACACCGACCCGGCGTATCGCTGGCAGCGGGCCTATGCCAACCTGACAGAAGTGATGCCGTTTTTCGTGGCCGCTGTTGTTGCGGCGATGCTGGCGGGCGCCAGCGCCGTTTGGGTGAACTGGCTGGCGTCCCTCTTTCTGCTGAGCCGCATTGCCGTGGCGGTCGCGCATGTCCGCGGTATTGGCAAGCCAAGCGGCGGCCTGCGCTCGATCTTGTTCACCGTCGGCTGGGCAATCAGCCTTGCGCTGGCGGTCCTTGCGATGGTTGCCGTGTTCTGATGCAGCCGCCTGACACATACCTTGCCGAGCTGAATATTGGCCGCTTGGTCGCGCCGACAGATGACCCGCAGGTGGCCGAATTCATGGCCAATCTGGATCGGGTCAACGGGCTGGGCAAACGGATGCCGGGATTTGTTTGGATGATGGAAGGGTCCGGAGAGCCCGGCACCGGCAACACCGAAAACAGCATTGGCGGCGATCTGCAGTTCGTGGCCAACCTGACCGTGTGGAAAGACGTTGAGTCTTTAGAGAGTTTCGTCTGGAACACTGTGCATCGGCAGTTCTATGAACGGCGGCAGGACTGGTTCGAGGTGCTGGGCGATATGCATTTCGTGATGTGGTGGGTGCCGATTGGGCACTGCCCCGATCTGGATGAGGGGTTGGCCCGCTTGGCCCATCTCAAGACCCATGGCAATACCGATCACGCCTTTGGTTGGGCGTATCTGAAGGAAGCCCGCTTGTGGCGCAGTCACGGCTGCGCTGTCGAGGCGGCGGAGTAGAATAAATGTGGAAGACCCTGATCCTTTTGACACTGATCACGACCATTGCAGCCTGCGCACAGCAAAGAGAAAGCCGCCGGGTTGCATTTGACGGGATCGCCTTTCGATCAAAGACGGCGGCCGTCGACAAGAAAGTGACGCGCGCAGAGTTTGCCGTCGAAGTTCGCGACGCCGCGCAATCCATCAATGCGGCACGACGCGCGGGTCACTACGAGGGGATCAAGTATTGCATTGCCGAATATGGCACGTCGGACATCACGTGGGTTTCAGACCCGCTTGACCCCGAAGCCCAACTGACCATGTCCGGCCCGGATCTTTTGTTGCAAGGAACGTGCCAACCGTGACGTGCCTTCGGCGGAAACCGGCTGGGATCGACCCGATGTTATTGCCTATCAAGTCCGGCCAATCCACCTATCAGAGCTCCAAAACCAAGGAGTTCCTTATGCGTGGTTCAAAACTTGCAACGCTTTCGCTTGTGCTGATTCTCGGCGCCACATCCGTGGCCGCGAAACCCCCTTTGCGCGAGGTCGCCGAGGTGGATGATGGTTTGCTTTACATCGGGATTGCCAACGAAATACGCAAATTCTGCCACAGCATCGACGGTCGTGTCGTGAAAGCGGTCAACGAAATGTACAGATTGCGCGCCCGCGCCAATTCGCTCGGTTACACCGACCCTGAAATACGTGCATACGTGAATTCGGAATCGGAGCAAGATCGGGTGCGGGCGCGGGGCGAGGCGTATTTGGCCGCCCAAGGTGTGCGATACGATGCACCCGACAGCTTTTGCGCGCTGGGGCGCAAGGAAATCGACAGAAACAGCGCCATCGGCGTTTACTTGAGGGCAAAATAGACCATGTCAGATCTGCGCAAGATCATCATCGACGGCAAAGAGGTTGAGGTCGATGGGGCTCTGACCCTGATCCAGGCTTGCGAGCAGGCGGGGGTAGAGGTCCCGCGGTTCTGCTACCACGAGCGGCTATCGATCGCCGGCAATTGCCGGATGTGCCTTGTCGAGGTTGTTGGCGGGCCGCCCAAACCGGCGGCCTCTTGCGCGATGCAGGTCCGCGATGTGCGCGGAGGCCGCAACGGCGAATTGCCAGAGGTGAAAACAAACTCGCCCATGGTCAAAAAGGCCCGCGAAGGCGTGATGGAGTTCCTGCTGATCAACCATCCGCTGGACTGCCCGATTTGCGATCAGGGTGGCGAATGCGACCTGCAGGATCAGGCCATGGCCTATGGCGTTGATTTCAGCCGCTTCCGCGAACCCAAGCGCGCGGTGGATGATCTGGATCTCGGCCCGCTGGTCGAAACGCATATGACGCGTTGCATTTCCTGCACGCGCTGCGTGCGATTCACCACCGAAGTCGCCGGCATCAGCCAAATGGGGCAGACCGGTCGTGGCGAAGATGCTGAAATCACCTCTTACCTCGGCGAAACGCTGGATTCGAACCTGCAAGGCAACATTATCGACCTTTGCCCGGTCGGCGCGCTGGTGTCGAAACCCTATGCATTCACCGCTCGGCCTTGGGAACTGACCAAGACCGAAAGCATCGATGTTATGGATGCGCTAGGCTCGAATATCCGGGTGGACACGAAAGGCCGTGAAGTCATGCGGTTCCTGCCACGTAACCATGATGGCGTGAACGAGGAATGGATCAGTGACAAAACCCGGTTTGTCTGGGACGGGCTGCGCCGTCAGCGGCTGGACAAACCCTACGTGCGGGTCGATGGCAAACTGAAGCCCGCAACGTGGCCAGAGGCGTTGAAAGCCGCGGCCGAGGGGCTGAAAGACAAAAAGATCGCCGGGCTCGTTGGCGACCTGGCGCCGACAGAGGCCGCCTTTGCCTTGAAACAGCTGGTCGAAGGGCAGGGCGGTGTTGTGGAATGTCGGACAGATGGCGCCAAGCTGCCAAGCGGCAACCGCGCGGCCTATGTCGGTAACGCCACGATCGAGGAAATCGACAGCGCAGAGGCGATCATGCTGATCGGCACCAACCCGCGCGTGGAAGCACCGGTTCTGAACGCCCGTATTCGCAAAGCCTGGTTGTCCGGTGCGACTGTCGGCGTGATCGGTGCTGCAGTGGATTTCAGCTACGACTACACGCACATCGGCACAAGCGCGTCGATGATGACTGAGCTGTTGAAGCGTGACCATACAGCCGTGGGTGAAAAGCCGTCGATCATCATTGTTGGTCAGGCCGCGTTGCAAGGCGAAGATGGGCAGAACGTGCTGGCAACAGCGATGCAGCTTGCGCAGTCGACCAAGTCCAGTTTCATGGTTTTGCATACGGCGGCTGGCCGGGTCGGCGCTCTGGATGCGGGCTGTACCAATCCGGACGGAATGGCCGCCATAGGCGAGGCCGAGGCGATTTTCAATCTTGGCGCAGACGAGATCGATATCGCGCCGGGCCCGTTTGTTGTGTATCAGGGCAGCCACGGGGACAGGGGCGCGCACCGTGCGGACGTGATCCTTCCGGCCGCGGCCTACACCGAAGAACAAGGATTGTTCGTGAACACCGAAGGGCGCCCGCAGCTTGCCTTGCGCGCCGGTTTCGCCCCCGGTGAAGCAAAAGAGAACTGGGCCATTTTACGCGCCCTTTCGGCAGAAATGAGCGCGACGCTGCCGTACGATTCGCTGGCGCAGCTGCGTCAGCAACTGGTCGCGGCCGCACCTCACTTGTCCCAGATCGACAGCGTGCCCGAAAACACCGGTGACACGTTGGCGGACGGCCCCATCAGCGACCGGCCTCTGGGCGTGGCCATTCATGATTTCTACCTGACGAACCCCATCGCACGGGCCAGCCAGCTGATGGCAGAACTTTCCGCGAACGCGAAAGCGCGCAGCTCTGAAAAAATCGCTGCGGAGTGAATGCGGATGTTCGTGGTCATAGCGGCGGCCATGCTTGCAGGGTGCGCGGGTGATCGCCCGGCGGATGTTGCGCGGTTTTCGCCCGAGTACCAGGGCGTGCAAACCAGCCTGCTCGACAATGATCTGGTACAGTTCATTGTCGAAATGCAGGGCGCGCGGGACGCCGATGATGTCGAAAAATATGCGGAATGTGCTGCAGCGCAGTACGCCCTGATCCGTGGATACGGATTTGCGCGTCATTTGCGCACAAATACGCAGGAAGAGGCTGGTGTGTGGCGCGCGGATGCTGTTTACACAATCTCGCCATCCCTGCCGCAAGGCTTGCGCACAATCGACGCAGAAGTGGTCGTCGAGGACTGCACGGAAAACGGAATACCCACGGTGTGAGGACGCATGGCTGATTTCTTAACCACCCCAGGCGGCATCGCCGTGATCATCCTGGCACAAGTATTGGCCGTGGTTGCCTTTGTGATGATCTCGATGCTGTTTCTCGTCTATGGCGATCGCAAGATTTGGGCCGCAGTCCAGATGCGGCGCGGACCAAACGTTGTGGGCGCCTACGGTTTGTTGCAGACCGTGGCTGACGCTTTGAAATACGTCGTCAAAGAAGTTGTGATCCCGGCGGGTGCAGACAGGCCTGTGTTTTTGCTGGCCCCGCTGTTGAGTTTCGTTTTGGCGCTGATCACCTGGGCGGTGATCCCGTTCAACACCAACTGGGTCGTGTCCGACATAAACGTGGCGATCCTGTATGTGCTCGCCATTTCTTCGCTGGAAGTCTACGGCGTCATTATGGGTGGCTGGGCGTCGAATTCGAAATACGCATTCCTCGGCTCACTGCGTTCTGCAGCACAAATGATTTCCTACGAGGTATCGATTGGTCTGATCATCATCGGCGTGATCTTGTCGACAGGGTCGATGAATTTTGGCGCAATCGTCGCCGCCCAAGACGGCAATTTGGGCTTTTTCAACTGGTACTGGCTACCTCACCTGCCGATGGTCTTCCTGTTCTTTATCTCGGCGCTTGCGGAAACGAACCGCCCGCCATTCGACTTGCCAGAGGCAGAGTCAGAACTCGTCGCAGGCTATCAGGTTGAATATTCGTCCACGCCGTTTCTGCTGTTTATGGCTGGCGAATACCTGGCCATCTTCCTGATGTGCGCATTGACGTCGCTGTTGTTCTTTGGCGGCTGGTTGTCGCCCATCCCGTTCTTGCCCGACAGCCCGCTGTGGATGGTCGCCAAGATGGCGTTCTTCTTCTTCCTTTTCGCCATGGTGAAGGCGATCACACCGCGCTACCGCTATGATCAGCTGATGCGTCTGGGTTGGAAGGTTTTTCTGCCCTTTTCGCTGGCTTGGGTGGTCTTTGTGGCCTTCGCGGCAAAATTCGAATGGTTCTGGGGCGCCTTTGCGCGCTGGGGTACAGGAGGCTGATCATGACACAGATCGATTACACCCGCGCGGCCAAGTACTTTTTGCTTCAGGACTTTTGGGTCGGCCTCAAGCTTGGTCTCAAGTACTTCTTTGCCCCAAAGGCAACGCTGAACTACCCACATGAAAAAGGTCCGCTCAGCCCGCGGTTCCGTGGCGAGCACGCGCTGCGGCGCTACCCAAACGGGGAAGAGCGGTGCATCGCCTGCAAGCTGTGCGAAGCGATTTGCCCGGCGCAGGCGATCACCATCGATGCCGAGCCGCGCGAAGACGGCAGCCGCCGGACAACGCGTTATGACATTGACATGACCAAGTGCATCTATTGCGGCTTCTGCCAAGAAGCTTGCCCGGTGGACGCGATTGTCGAAGGCCCGAACTTTGAATTCTCTACCGAGACCCGCGAAGAGCTGTTCTACGACAAGGAAAAGCTGCTGGCCAATGGCGACAGATGGGAAGCCGAGATTGCCCGCAATCTGGAAATGGACGCGCCTTATCGATGACCGCTGTTGCGATCCCTTCGCCGTGTGAAGACCGCTGCCTGCCGGGCCGCGCTTTGGACAGGAGTGTGCCGTGGCTGATGTAGACGGCGCCCTGTCCCGTGGACGTACGCTGTCCGAAGACGTGATGCCGGGGCTGGAAACCGCCTTGGCCGCCCGGTACGACAAATATGTACCGGGCTTTTCGGAATGGCAGATCGCAACAGTGTACGGCGGTGTGTATGCCCGCGACGGGCTTGATCTGCGCACCCGGCAACTGTGCACGATCGCGAGCCTGGCCACCTTGGGGGCGCAAGCGGCTCCTCAGCTTCGCGTGCATGTCAAGGCGGCGCTAGATATGGGTATCGCAGAGCGAGAAGTCAGCGAAGCGATCTTGCAAATGGCGCTTTACGGTGGGTTTCCGGCGGCCATCAACGCACTGAACGCCGCGATCGAAGTCTTTGAAGAACATGAGGATGCTGATGCCTGAAACGCCGTCCAACCCGTTCGAAGCGATGATGCAAAAAGCCAATGAAATGGCCAAGTCGATGAACCCCGCCCTGGAAAATTTCTCGCCCAAAGGGTTCGAAGCGCTGTGGCCGACCATGCCGAAAGAAGTCATGGAAATGTGGTTCGGCAACACGCTGAACAAGGACGGTCTGGATGCCAAGACGCGACTGTTGCTGACCTTGGCGGGCCTGACAATGCAAGGTGCGCAGGCGGACACGGCGCTGCGCCAAACAGTGCGGCACGCGGTTGAAGCCGGCGCGAGGAAACAAGAAATCGTTGAAACAATTGGTCAGATGTCGGTTTTTGCCGGCATTCCCGCGATGACCCGCGCTCTGGAACTGGCGCAAGAGGTTTTGGCGGAAAAAGAAGGCGACTGAACATGACAGTTTTTGCATTCTATCTGTTTGCGATCAGTGCGATCATCGGCGGTTTCTTTACAGTGGTCGGGCGCAATCCGGTGCACTCGGTCCTGTGGTTGATCCTTGCCTTCCTCAGCTCCGCGGGCTTGTTCGTGCTGCTGGGCGCCGAGTTCGTCGCGATGCTGCTGATCATTGTCTATGTCGGTGCAGTGGCCGTGTTGTTCCTGTTCGTCGTCATGATGCTGGACGTCGACTTTGCTGAACTGAAAGCCGAAATGGCAAAGTACATGCCGCTGGCCTTGCTGATCGGCCTTGTGATCCTGATGCAGTTTGTCATGGCCTATGGCGTATGGGAAAGCAGCGGGTCGGCCGAGGGTTTGCGGGCCCAAGTCACACCAGACGACCGGCACAACACAGAAGCTCTGGGCGTGATCCTGTACGATCAGTATTTTCTGCTGTTTCAACTCGCTGGCCTGATCCTGTTGGTGGCTATGATCGGGGCCATCGTGCTGACGCTGCGGCATCGCCAAGACGTGAAACGCCAAAACGTTCTGGCACAGATTTACCGTGACCCGGCCAAGGCGATGGAACTCAAAGACGTCAAACCGGGGCAGGGGCTTTGATCTCGAAGACAGTCATAAGCAGCGTGCTGATTGTGATGGGCAGTGCGGCCACCGCTTTGGATCTGGCCGATTGTGATCGCACGACGCATGTGTCCCATGCGGGCGAGACGGCGCATCAGGATTTGGGCGACGGACGTGTGCAATGGCAAACATGGTGGAGCCAAGAAGGCAGCATGACCCGCATCACCGTGGCGGATTGCGCGCCCGGTCAAGCGCTTACGGCGGTGACGGCCGAAGAAAACATGCGCGATGCCTTGCCCTTCGACAAAACCATGCGTGTCGAGTGGATCATCGAACGGCATGAGACGGGCGCCCGGACGTTTGCCACCTTGCCGCGGATCGCGGCAGATCTAGACGGCATCGCGCGCGATGTCCGTATCGAAACACTTGCGATTGAACCTTGCGCCTGTGCGGCGCTGTACCCCGATTTGCGGGGTGCCAAGACCGAATTTGTGCTGGGCGGCTGACGCGCAGCATCCGACGACAAGCGGGGCAATGACCCCGGAGGGACGACATGATTGGACTTGAACATTACCTGACGGTGGCCGCAACGCTGTTCGTCATAGGCATTTTCGGGCTTTTTCTGAACCGCAAGAACATCATCATATTGTTGATGAGCATCGAATTGATGCTGCTGGCGGTGAACATCAATCTGGTGGCGTTTTCTGCACATCTGAATGACCTGGTTGGGCAGGTCTTTACTCTCTTTGTGCTGACCGTTGCCGCTGCCGAAGCGGCGATTGGCCTGGCCATTCTTGTCTGTTTCTTCCGCAACCGTGGCACGATTGACGTTGAAGACGTCAACGTGATGAAGGGGTAAGATCGCAATGGAAACCATCATCCTCTTCGCGCCGCTTGTTGGCGCTCTGATTTGCGGGTTTGGCTGGCGGTTCATCGGCGAAACTGCCGCCCAATGGGTCGCCACGGGCTTGCTGTTCCTGGCCTGCTTCCTAAGCTGGATCGTCTTTTTGAGCTTTGACGGTGTGACCGAAAGCATTCCTGTGTTGCGGTTCATTGAAAGTGGGACGCTGGCCACCGAATGGGCCATTCGCATGGATCGACTGACTGCGATAATGCTGATCGTGGTGACCAGCGTGTCTGCGCTCGTGCATCTCTACAGCTTTGGCTACATGGATCACGATCCGCAGTGGAAAGAGGGTGAAAGCTACAAGCCGCGCTTTTTTGCCTATTTGAGCTTTTTCACCTTTGCCATGTTGTCGTTGGTGACCGCGGACAACCTTGTACAGATGTTTTTCGGATGGGAAGGGGTGGGCGTCGCCTCGTACCTTCTGATTGGGTTCTACTACCGCAAACCCAGCGCAAACGCAGCAGCGATGAAAGCGTTCGTGGTGAACCGGGTTGGCGACTTTGGGTTTGCCTTGGGGATCTTTGCGATTTTCTTCCTGGTCGACAGTATCAATTTTACCGATGTCTTCGCCGCCGCGCCCACCTTGGCAGAAACGCAGCTGACATTCCTTTGGGGGGAATGGACCGCGATAGAAGTGATTTGCGTTCTGCTCTTTATCGGAGCGATGGGCAAATCTGCGCAGCTGATCTTGCACACGTGGTTGCCGGACGCGATGGAAGGACCAACGCCGGTTTCCGCATTGATCCACGCCGCGACGATGGTGACAGCCGGTGTCTTCTTGGTTTGCCGGATGTCTCCATTGATGGAATTTGCGCCCGGAGCTACCGCTTTTGTCACCGTGTTGGGCGCGACCACCGCGTTTTTCGCTGCGACCGTCGGCTTGGTGCAAACGGACATCAAGCGCGTGATTGCTTATTCCACCTGCTCGCAGCTGGGGTACATGTTCGTGGCCGCAGGCGTCGGCATGTATTCAGCGGCCATGTTCCACCTGTTCACGCACGCCTTTTTCAAGGCCTTGCTGTTTCTGGGCGCCGGTTCGGTCATCCATGCGATGCATCACGAGCAGGACATGATGAACTACGGCAACCTGCGCAAAAAGATACCCTACACCTTCTGGGCAATGATGATCGGCACCCTTGCGATCACTGGCGTTGGTATCCCGTTCAGCTATGACCTGATCGGTTTGCCTATCGGGTTCGCAGGGTTCGTGTCGAAAGATGCGATCATTGAAAGTGCATGGGCCGGCGGTTCTGCCTATGGCTTTTGGTTGCTCGTGATCGCTGCGGCGATGACGTCTTTCTACAGCTGGCGGCTGATTTTCCTGACCTTCTACGGCGAAGAACGCGGCGACAAACACACCCATGATCACGCGCATGAAAGCCCAATGGTCATGCTGGTGCCGCTTGGCGTGCTGAGCGTTGGCGCAGTTTTGGCTGGGATGCTGTGGTTCAACCAGTTCTTTGGCCACGCCGACAAGGTCGGCAAATTCTATGGCGTGCCGTATGCCGAAGCGTCAGAACATGGCGACAAGGCTCATGGAGATGACCACGGCGATGATCATGCATCAGATGAGGATCACGGTGCGTCCAAGGATGATCACGGCGGCAAGGAAAAACACCACTACGTGTTCACCGGGCAGCCCGGTGAAGGGGCGCTTTACATGGCGCCGGACAACCATGTTCTGGACGACGCGCACGCAGCACCCGCCTGGGTCAAGGTTTCGCCCTTCATCGCGATGGTGCTTGGTTTCGGGCTGGCGTGGCTGTTCTACATTCACAACCCGAAACTGCCAAAGGCACTGGCCGAGAACCAACGCCCCTTGTACCTGTTTCTCAAGAACAAGTGGTACTTTGACGAAATCTTCGACTTCATCTTTGTCAAACCTGCGGTGGCCATTGGCAGCCTTTTCTGGAAACGCGGTGATGGCAGCGTGATCGATGGCTTCCTGAACGGTGTGGCGATGGGTGTTGTGCCGTTCTTCACCAAACTCGCCGGGCGCGCGCAGTCTGGCTACATCTTTACATACGCCTTCTGGATGGTGCTGGGCATCGCGGCCCTGATTACGTGGATGTCCATCGGCGGGGGAGCAAACTGATGAGCGACCACCTGCTTTCCATTGTCACTTTTACCCCGGCGCTGGCGGCCCTGATCCTTGGTCTGTTTCTGCGCGGGGAAGACGCAGCCGCACAGCAAAACGCCAAGTATGCTGCGCTGTTTGCCACGACCATCACGTTCCTCGCATCGCTGGGCATTCTGTTTGGGTTCGATCCATCGGACACCGGGTTTCAGTTTGTAGAAGAAGGGGAATGGCTGCTTGGTCTGAAGTACAAGATGGGCGTGGACGGCATCAGCGTGCTGTTCGTCATGCTGACCACGTTCATCATGCCGTTGACCATTCTGGCCAGCTGGGAGGTCACGACGCGCGTCAAGGAGTATATGATTGCATTCCTGATGCTGGAAACACTGATGCTGGGCGTGTTCTGCGCCTTGGATCTTGTGTTGTTCTACCTGTTCTTCGAGGGCGGCTTGATCCCGATGTTCCTGATCATCGGCATCTGGGGCGGTGCGAACCGCATTTATGCGTCTTTCAAATTCTTCCTTTATACCTTCCTCGGGTCGGTTCTGATGCTGGTTGCGATGGTGGCCATGTTCGCCGACGCGGGAACCACCGATATCGAAACTCTGCTGACGCACCAATTTGGCACGGAGACGTTCAGCGTGCTGGGCATTCAGGTGATCGGCGGGTTGCAAACCATGCTGTTCCTTGCGTTCTTCGCTAGCTTCGCAGTGAAAATGCCCATGTGGCCGGTCCACACCTGGCTACCAGATGCCCACGTACAAGCTCCGACCGCCGGGTCGGTCGTGCTGGCCGCGATCCTGCTGAAAATGGGCGGCTACGGGTTTCTTCGGTTCAGTCTGCCGATGTTCCCGGTCGGATCCGTGGTGATGGCCGACCTGGTCCTGTGGATGTCAGCGATCGCGATCGTGTACACCTCTTTGGTCGCGCTGGTTCAGGAAGACATGAAGAAACTCATCGCGTACTCGTCAGTGGCGCATATGGGTTTTGTGACAATGGGGATTTTTGCCGCGAACCAGCAAGGCGTGGATGGTGCGATTTTCCAGATGATCAGTCACGGGTTTATCTCGGCGGCGCTGTTTTTGTGTGTCGGCGTCATCTACGATCGGATGCACACGCGCGAGATCGACGCGTATGGCGGTCTTGTGAACCGGATGCCGGTTTACGCGCTGGTGTTCATGTTGTTCACAATGGCCAATGTGGGTCTGCCGGGCACGTCGGGGTTCGTCGGCGAATTCCTGACGCTGATGGGCGCGTTCCAGGCCAATACATGGGTGACCGCAGTGGCCGCGACGGGTGTTATCTTTTCGGCTGGCTACGCGTTGTGGCTGTATCGCCGGGTGGTTTTTGGCGCCTTGCTCAAGGAAAGCCTGAAAACCATTCAGGACATGTCCATGCGCGAGCGGGCGATCTTTGCACCATTGATCATTATGACCTTGTGGTTGGGCATTTACCCCTCACTGGTGACCGACATTATTGGGCCGTCGACAGCCGCGTTGCTGGATGGCTTTGACACGTCAGTTGCGGCGGCCGAAGCGGCCTCGCAGTTTGCATCGAACTGAAAGGGCAAAGAGAGATGGACACCATGATCGGCCAAGATCTGGGCATCATCCTGCCAGAGATCGTTCTGTCTGTTTATGCGATGGTTGCACTGATCGCCGCCGTCTACACGGGCAAGGATCGGCTGGCGCCGCTTCTGGTCTGGGCGACCGCAGTGCTGATGATCGGGCTTGCCTTTGGCATCGGATCGATTGGTCAAGGAACGAATATGGCCTTTGGGGGCATGTTCATCGATGATAGTTTCTCCCGATTTGCGAAAGTGGCCATTCTAATTGCCGCGGCGGCCGTGCTGGTGATGAGCGAAGGGTACATGGCGCGCCGTGACCTTTTACGGTTCGAGTATCCCCTGCTGGTGGCGCTGGCGACGGTCGGCATGATGATGATGGTCAGCGCCGGTGATCTCATGGCGCTCTACATGGGGCTCGAGCTTCAGTCCTTGGCATTGTACGTGGTCGCATCGCTGCGTCGCGACAGCGTCAAATCAACCGAGGCGGGCCTGAAGTATTTTGTGCTTGGCGCGTTGTCCTCCGGCTTGCTGCTCTATGGTGCATCGTTGGTCTATGGGTACTCTGGAACGACCTTGTTCAGCGGCATTGTCCAAACCGCCAGCGAGGGCGAGGTTTCGGTCGGCCTATTGTTTGGTCTGGTGTTCCTGATCGCGGGCCTTGGGTTCAAGATCAGCGCAGTGCCGTTTCACATGTGGACACCCGACGTGTATGAAGGCGCGCCAACGCCGGTGACGGCCTTTTTCGCCACAGCCCCAAAGGTGGCCGCGGTCGCGCTGTTTGCCCGGGTGATGCACGACGCCTTTGGCGGTGCAGTTGCGGACTGGAGCCAGGTGATCGCGCTTTTGTCGGTGCTGTCCATGTTCCTGGGTGCGGTGGCGGCCATTGGCCAAACGGACTTCAAGCGGCTGATGGCGTATTCGTCGATCGCGCATATGGGCTACGCGATGATGGGGCTTGCGGCAGGAACCGAACTGGGTGTTCAGGCGTTGCTGGTCTACATGTCGATCTACGTCGCCATGAACATCGGCACCTTTGCCTTCATCCTGTCGATGGAAAAAGATGGTCAGCCTGTCACCGACATCAGAATGCTCAACCAATACGCCAAACGGGAACCGGGGCGTGCCTTGGCGCTTTTGATCCTGATGTTCTCGCTGGCCGGTGTTCCGCCCATGTTGGGCTTCTTCGGCAAGCTCTATGTCCTGCGCGCAGCATATGAAGCGGGGCTCGCGTGGCTTGCGATCGCCGGCGTGATCGCCTCTGTCATCGGTGCGTTCTATTACCTGCGTATCGTTTACTACATGTATTTTGGCGAAGACGGTCAGGACGAGTTGGAAACGAACGCCTCGCCAGTGCTGTTCGGCTTCCTGATGGCCTCGGCCGTGATCATGGTCTTTGGCATCATCAACATGTTTGGTGTCGAAGGCGCCGCCGCAGCGGCGGCGGGTGTGTTGATCAACTGATCGCGCAGGTGCAGCGAAAGACACGGACATGACGTGGCCCGCGGGATACGGGCTTCATTTGCGCGACAGTGTCGACAGCACATTGAACGAGGCCGCGCGCTTGGCCCCGACAGCCGCGGGCCCCGTCTGGATACTCGCACATGAACAGACCGCCGCACGTGGGCGCC
>CAWUIW010000054.1:0-14079 GCA_963922515.1 uncultured Rhodobacterales bacterium
TGCCCGAAGCGATGGCCACGTTGTGCCGCGGCATACATGACCGCTGGGGACATGTGGACCTGTGGTGTCATTGCGCAGTGCATGCCGCACCGTTGAGCCCGGCCAACACGATCGACGCGAAAGACTGGGAAAAATCGGTTGCTGTAAATGCTACGGCAACGGCCACGCTGATCAGCTACGTGGCCCCTTTGCTTGGCCAGTCGGGGTCAGCTATTTTCTTTGATGATCCGGTCGACGGCAAGAAGTTTTTCGGCAGCTACGGCGCCACGAAAGCAACCCAGATCACGCTGGTGAAAAGCTGGGCCGCAGAGACACAGAAGACCGGTCCTCATGTGCACATTGTGGCGCCTAAGCCTATGCCAACGGCCACCCGTGCACGGTTTTTTCCTGGTGAAGATCGCAGCGTGCTGAGCGATGTCACGGACGAAGCAAACCGGCTATTGAGCATGATCTTGCCGGCCTGAATTTGACGCACTCATTTCATCGCACTAGCCTTGCGCCATATGTGGTCGGGGGGCCAGATGAATACATTTGCAAATTATCGGAAGCTGACCGCGCCAAGTCAGCTGAAACAACTTTATGACACTGTGGCGCCAACTTGGCAGGCTGGCATCGAAAACTTGGGATACATGGACGCTTATTCGGAATTGGCCGAACGCGCCTGCGACGCGGCGCCCACCGCAGAAAACGAAACCATTCTGGATGCTGGAACGGGGTCTGGCGCAATGTCACTTGCCATGACCTCCATTCATGACAAAGCGCCCGATATGCAGCTTTTGGACCTGTCGCCTGTGATGCTGGAACAGGCAGCCGCTCGGGTCCCCGGGACGGTCCGAACCGTGGTCGGCCTAATCGGCTGTGCCAACCTGCCTGAACATCGGTTTGACCGCGTTCTCTGTGCACATGTGATCGAACATACGGTCGATCCCGTTGCGTCTTTGGAGTGGTTGCGCGACCGGTTGCGTCCGGGTGGCCAGATCGTGTTGGCCATCAGCCGCCCGCATTGGTGCACCGCATTGCTGCGCTGGCGATTTGGCAACAGCGCGTACCGACCGGAAAAAGTGCGCCAATTTTTGGATGCGGCCGGTTTCAAGGACATCAGCGTGCACCGACATCGCCGCGGACCGCCATCGCGGACAAGTTGCGGCTATATCGCGTATACACCCTAGTCCACCGACGCTGCTTGCCCTGCGCCTCGTCTCCGCCTATGCATTCGAGGCACTAAGAGGCACACGGGCAACATGCGAATTCTGATTACAAACGACGACGGCATCAGCGCGCCAGGTCTGAAAACCTTGGCCGCGATAGCAGAAGAGTTGGCTGGCCCTGACGGCGAAGTTTGGACCGTGGCACCGGCGTTCGAACAATCGGGCGTGGCCCATTGCATCAGCTATACCCACCCGACCTTGATCGCAAAACTGGGGGACCGGCGCTTTGCCGCCGAAGGCAGCCCCGCCGATTGCGTGATTGCAGGTGTTCACGACGTGATGAAAGACAGTCCACCGGACCTGGTGCTTTCTGGCGTGAACCGGGGCAACAACTCGGCTGAAAACGCGCTGTACTCCGGCACCTTGGGTGGTGCGATGGAAGCGGCATTGCAAGGTTTGCCCGCATTCGCGCTCTCGCAGTATCTCGGCCCCCGCAATTTCACCATTGAAAACCCATTCGAAGCCGCCGCGGCGCATGGGGCTCGGATTGTGCGGCAAATTCTGAATGCCAACATTCAAGACGTGTCTGATTACCGCCTGTTTTATAATATCAATTTCCCACCTGTCCCCGCAGCCGAGGTTTTGGGCGTACGCTCGGTTGTGCAGGGCTTTCGGCGCGGCACCAGTTTTCGTGCAGAACCGCACATGTCGCCAGGCGGCAAAAGGTTTTTATGGATTCGCGGCGGTGATCAACAGGTGCGCACTGATCCCGACACCGATGCTGCTGCGAACCTGGATGGCTACGTCTCGGTCACCCCGATGCGCGCTGATCTGACAGCCCATGACGCGATAGAGGCGCTGCGGGCCCTCGAATGACCGGTCCCGACGCCGAAACCAAGATGCAGTTTCTCTTTGCGCTCCGGTCCAAGGGCGTCACGGATCACCGCGTACTGAACGCGATGGAAGAAATCGACCGCGGCGTGTTCATCAAGGGTCTTTTTGGCGAACGCGCCTATGAAGACATGCCACTGCCCATCGCGTGCGGGCAAACGATCAGCCAGCCTTCTATCGTCGGCCTGATGACTCAGGCGCTGAACATTGCGCCGCGCGATAAGGTCCTCGAGGTGGGCACCGGCTCTGGGTATCAGGCTGCAATCCTCGCCAAACTGGCACGCCGTGTTTACACGGTCGACCGCTACAAACGTTTGGTGCGCGAAGCGCGGCTGGTGTTCGATAGCTTGGGGTTCAGCAATATCACCGCCATCACCGCGGACGGATCCTATGGATTGGCCGACCAAGCACCGTTTGACCGCATCCTTGTCACAGCTGCTGCAGAGGACCCGCCCGGACCGCTCTTGGCGCAACTGAAGATCGGCGGTATCATGGTGGTACCTGTCGGGCAGTCAGACGCTGTTCAAACCTTGATCCGCGTACAAAGAACCGACAGCGGTTATGAGTACGACGAACTGCGCCCGGTGCGCTTTGTGCCTTTGTTGGAAGGCCTTGGCAAAGAGACCTGACGCAACACCGGTGAACCCAACGACTCTCAGGTAATGAGGGCGGTTTTTTTGAGGATATCGATATGCGCAGGTTCCAAGCGTCAAAAGGGCTTCGAGCGTTAGCTGCCGCAGGTATGATTGGGTTGGCGGGATGTACCGAACCGCTGGATTTCGACATGCGTGGCAACCTGGGCGGTTTTTCCACTGCGCCTGCGGCGCAAGGCGCGGTTCTGTCCCAACGCCCCGAACCGGATCCACGTGGGGTCATCTCTTATCCGACTTATCAGGTGGCTGTGGCCCGCAGTGGCGATAAAGTGGCCGACGTGGCCGCGCGGGTTGGTGTTGGCACTGAAGAGTTGGCCCAGTTTAACGGCATTGCAGAATACGTCACCCTGCGCGAGGGCGAAGTTCTGGCCTTGCCGCGGCGCGTGCCCGAAAACGCATCCGGGCTTGACATCGAAGCCGTTGCTGGCGCGGCGATCGATGCCGCGCCCGACACGACCCCTGCCCGCGTGGAAACCACCGAATTGGCTCCGGCGCCTGCGGCCGGTCCCGAACCCATCCGGCACAAGGTGGAACGTGGAGAGACAGCATTTACAATTGCCCGCCTGTACCAAGTGCCCGTCAAAACCCTAGGGGAATGGAATGGCCTTGGGTCTGATCTTGCTATACGCGAAGGCCAGTACCTGTTGATCCCCGTCTCTGGACAGCCGTTGTCTTCGACCGCAGGCAGCAATGAAACCAGTGCCCCGGGCGAAGGCACCGAAACACCCCAGCCGCCCAGCAGCAGCCAGCCGTTGCCGGACGAAGTTTTGCCAGCCGCTGCGGCCCCTGCCGAACAGATCGCTGATATCGGTGAACCGTCGGTGCCAGAGCCGCAGGCGCAAATGGAATTTCCCGTAAAAGGCAAGATCATCCGGGCCTATTCCAAGGGCCGGAATGATGGCATTGACATTGCGGCGAGCCCGGGTGACCCGGTGATTGCAGCCGCGGAAGGAACCGTCGCGGCCATCACATCAGATGCCGACAAGGTGCCAATCGTGGTCATCCGGCACCCTGACAACATTTTGACAGTTTACGCCAATGTCGACGACATTCGGGTTCAAAAGGGGGATCGAGTAAAGCGTGGCGGCCGCATTGCAAGTTTACGTGACGGCGATGACGCCTATGTGCACTTCGAGGTTCGGAACGGTTTCGACAGCGTCGACCCGATCCCGTACCTGGAATAGCCTACCCGCTGATCTTTATGCCGTGACGCCCCGCCAGATCGGTAAAGAATTGCCATGCGACCCGGCCTGACCGCGCGCCGCGCGTTGCTTGCCATTCGATGGCTTCGGCACGCAAAACAGCGGGATCCGGATTCAGCCCGTAAGCTGCGCAATATCCATCGATCATCGCCAAATAGTCATCCTGATTGCAGGGATGGAACCCCAGCCACAGGCCAAATCGATCCGAGAGAGACACCTTTTCTTCCACGGCTTCGGACGGGTTGATGGCACTGGACCGTTCGTTTTCGATCATGTCGCGGGGCATCAGGTGCCGGCGGTTGGACGTGGCATAGAACACAACATTATCTGGACGGCCTTCAATCCCGCCGTCCAAAACAGCCTTTAGCGACTTGTAATGCTGGTCATCATGGCTGAACGACAGATCATCGCAAAACAGCACGAACCGATGCGGAGCTGCACGCAAGTGATTGAGCAGGCGCCCGACGCTTGGCAAGTCCTCGCGCTGCAATTCGATAAGCTTCAAATCCGGGAATTCGACTTGAACAGCTGCGTGTATTGATTTGACAAGGCTGGATTTTCCCATGCCTCGCGCACCCCACAGCAAGGCGTTGTTGGCCGGTAACCCGTCCGCAAATCGTCGGGTGTTGGCCAACAAGGTGTCGCGGGATCGATCGATGCCAACAAGCAAATCCAAATCCACACGGTTCACGGATTGGACCGGGGACAGACGGTCAGGTTCAACATGCCACACAAACGCGGTTGCCACGGCAAAATCAGGTGCCGCCAAGGGCGCTGGCGCCATCCGCTCCAGCGCCTCGGCGATGCGCGTCACCGCATCCGTCACTGCATCTGATCCTCTTCGAGGTCTTCATCGTAAAGCCCTTCGGCTTTCAAAGCCTCGTCCCGTGTTTTTTCGACGCGCCGCACGAGCCAGATCGACACCTCGTACAGGCCGTACACCACGGTAAACAGGATCAACTGCGTGATCACGTCCGGCGGTGTTACCAACGCCGCCAGCACAAGGATACCGACCATCGCGTATTTCCGCATGGCCGCCAGCCCTTGAGACGACGCCAAACCGGCTTTTCCCATCAAGGTCAATAGCACCGGCAGTTGAAAGCACATCCCGAAGGCGATGATGAATTTCAAAGTGATTTCAAGCGACTCGTTGACTTTGCCCAAAAAGACGATCGAGGGGCCTTGCACGTCTTCAGCGGGCGCAGTGCTCTCGGCCAGCTCGCCACTGGCAGCCGAAAGGAACGATGAAAAGATCGACGACGCGTCCGCAAATCCCAAAAGAAACGTCATAGCCAGCGGCGTCACAACGAACTGCGCAAAACTTGCCCCCAGCAAGAACATCACGGGCGACGCGATCAGGAATGGCAGAAATGCGTTCTTCTCAGACCGGTACAGCCCGGGTGCCACAAACCGCCACATCTGAAATCCGATGACCGGGAACGCCAAACCGAAGCCAAACACCATCGAGATGCGAAACAGAGTGAACAGGTATTCCTGCGGGCTTGTGAATTGCAGTGTCGGCGATGGGTCGCCTAGGTCCTGTAGCGTATTGACGATCGGTTCCAGCAGGAATTCCAGAACGTGTTCAGCAATGAAATCCCCGTTGATGGGAATAAAGAACACCATAATGGCGATCATGAATGCGATCACCGATCGGATCAGGCGGGTTCGCAGTTCGGCCAGGTGTTCAATCAGCGGCGCGGCGCTGTCGTCGATGTCGTCGGTATCGCTCATGCCTCATCCTTGGGCTTGGGCTCGGAATATTCGGCTTCAAGTTCTTCGGCATGACGCCGGGCATCTTCGGCCTCGCGGGCCATGCGATCCGCCGCGGCCCGCGCCGAGGCCAACTTGATTTTTTTGGTCTGCTCTGCCCGTTCTGTGGCCAGTTTGCCTGTTTCGCTGTCCGGATCCAGGTTCATGTCCGTAAAGCTCTTGGCCGCATCCTTCACCCCGTCCATCGCCGTGCCGACAGGGTTTGTGGCCGCTTTCAGCGTTTTCTGAATGTCTTTGACGCCAGATTCGTCCGCGGCTTGGTTCATGGCAGACGAAAACTCGCGCGCCATGCCGCGCATGCGCCCCACGAACTGCCCGGCCCGCCGAAACATAACCGGCAGGTCCTTGGGGCCAACAACGATCAACGCCACGATCCCGATGACCAGGATCTCGGCAAAGCCCAGATCAAACATGTTTCAGGTTCAGACCTTGTCTTTTTCCGAATCCGGCGTGATGTCTTTCGCCGTTTCAACGGCTTCTTTGTCCAGTTCATTGGCACCTTCGTTGATGCCACGCTTGAACGACGTGATGCCTTTGCCGACCTCACCCATCAGGCTGGCAATCTTGCCGCGGCCAAACAGAACCAACACGACAACGGCGATCAACAGAATGCCGGGAAGTCCGATGTTACCAAGTCCCATTGCGTCTCTCCTTACGAAATCAAGCAGCGCGATCCGCGCGTTTCTTCAGCAGATGTACTGCAGTGCGGCCATCGGACAAAAGCCCGCCGGGCCGGAATGCGCTGCGATGGCCGCGCTGATGGGCGTATTTTTCGCTGGCCTCATCTCAACTGACAGGTTTATGTCAGTTGAACTTCGCTATTTCCGGTGCATCGCCATCAAAGGAGAGATCAGATGCGCACATTCAACTCGTATGTCTTTGCAAGCCTCATGGCCTTTGCACCGGCACTGGACGCAGCAAGCGCGGACCAACCCGTCGCAGAAATCGTGACATTCCGGCTGGCCGACGGGACGGACACGGCCGAATTTGTCGACGCAGCCCTGGGCATGACCGGCTTTCTTGAAAGCACCGGCGCCGTTCTGTCCCGATCTTTGTCACGGGATGAGAACGGCTTGTGGACAGATTACATCGTGTGGCGGTCAATGGCAGCGGCCAAGGCCGCCGCGTCAGACATGCCGCAGCAACCCGAAGCGGCTGACTTGATGGCCCCGATTGTGGCGGAAAGCGTGAACCTTAGGCACGCACGCATCTTGATGTCGCAGGAGTAGAATGCGCCGAACCGACCGACTTTTTGACATCGTCCAGATCCTGCGCGACGGGAAACTGCACCGCGCGCAGGATATTGCAGACCGTTTGGAAGTTTCTGTTCGGACGATTTACCGCGACATGGACACGCTCATAGCATCGGGCATTCCGATCGAAGGCGAACGCGGCGTCGGTTACATGGCGACGGGGGCGATCACCCTGCCCCCGCTGACCCTGACCGCCGCCGAGCTGGAGGCGCTGAACCTAGGAATGGCGATCGTGGCAGAGGCGGCAGATCCGGATCTTAAGTCTGCGGCGCAATCTCTGGCCGAAAAAGTTGACGCGGTGCTGCCCAGCCAAACCATTGCCGAGGCTGATGCGTGGAAGTTCGCGGTCTATCCGTTCGCGGATGCAGCCCGCGGCTTGTCCCACATGTCCGTGTTGCGGGCCGCGATCAAGGCGCGACAGAAGCTGAATATCAGCTACTGCCGGATTGATGGTACGCCTAGCGCGCGGACCATCCGCCCACTGCATATGGAATACTGGGGGCGCGTCTGGACACTGACCTCGTGGTGCGAGTTGCGGCAGGATTTCCGGGTGTTTCGCGTGGACCTGATCGAAACCGCGATCGCGCTTCCCGAAGTGTTCGTCGACGAGCCGGGTAAGCGCCTCAGCGATTACATGGCTCAACCCAACTCGAACGTTGTCACGCCAAAGACGTGATCGGTGTTCAATTGCGGCGCAGAGCCGCGGTACATTCGGGCTGTTTCAAAAACCGCGCTCAAGCCAAGATTTTCGGCCAACTTTCTTGCATCGGGGTTGGGCTCGGGTACGTCGAGGAACACGGAATCGCCCTGTGGCACCCGCTGAAGCAAATGCGAAAGAACGCCGCGCGCTGCACTGGGCGATGACGCGACCAGAGGGCCAATCTTGAACCCTGTGCGGCAAGGACGAAGGGTGCCGAAAGCCGCAAGTTGATTGCCGCTGCGGGCCTCGACCGTGATATGGCCATCGGCCGTCAACCAATGGTCCCAAAAGGCCGTGCGCGAGGCGGGAAAGACGCCAGTATCAAGGTCTTCGAGTTCTTTTGACGGCGCGCGCGTGACGACGTAACGAAACGCCGGGCTAGCGGCCGGCGCCACACCGGGCACGCCGCCATAACGGATGTTCCGATAGGCCAGCTCGAAACCCGAGGTTCTGTAGTTTTCCTGTTGGTCAACCACCCCGTCCAGCCCGATCACCCGGCTGCCGGCATGCGCGATTGCGCTTTGCCACAGCTGAAATCCGTATCCTTTGCCACGAAACTCGGGCGCCACGATGTAAAAGCCCAGAAAGGCAAACGCCTCGTCGTAATTCACAACCGAGATACTGGCGATCATCTGATCGTCCAGAAAGCCCCCCCAAAATCCTTCCGGGTCCACAGCTGCGAAGCAAGGGCCATCCTGATGTCCGGGGTTCCACCCTTCGGCAGCGGCCATGTTGACCGCTTGCTCGCGTTCGGCAGCGGTCATCACCCTGACTTCGTAGTCCGACATGCAATCGCCCTCTTTTTTTGGTCTGCGCTGATCAGGTCTTGTTCTTGGGAAACACGAAACAGCGGTCACGCCGAACGGTCAACCACATCACTTTGCCGGGATTTGGCAAAAAGACGCTGGGCACGGTGGCTTTCAGAATCGATCCATCAAAATCCATCCGGAACTCGACAAGGCTTTCATGACCCATAAAGCGCGACCGCTGCACGACACCCCGCGCAGGCACACCGTCAGATGCCGTCGGCAGCGGCCCACTGCCATTCCTGTCGAAATCGATACGCACATGCTGCGGGCGAAACACGATGTCGACCGCCGTTCCATCCGGAACCCCGGGCGCAAGGAATTGTCCAAAGGCCGTTTGTGCAAGCGCCCCGTTCACTTCGGCCTCTAACACATTGCTATCGCTAAAAAAAGCAACCGTTTCTCTGTCGGCAGGGCGGGTATAGACATTATAGGGCGCGCCACGCTGGACGATATGACCATCCCGCATCAAAGCGATTTCATCCGCCATGCGCATGGCTTCTTCCGGCTCATGCGTGACAAGCAAGACCGCGGTATCCTCGGCTTTCAATATGTCGAGTGTCTGGTCGCGGATCCCGTCCCGCAAACGATTGTCGAGCCCAGAAAACGGCTCGTCCATCAACATGATGCGCGGACGTGGTGCCAAGGCTCTGGCCAGAGCCACGCGCTGCTGTTCGCCGCCAGACAATTGGTGAGGAAACGCATCGATCAAGCGCAACAGGTCAACTTGCGCCAACAAGTCTTCGACCCTAGCCCGCTTCTCTGGTTTGCTTCCGCGCAAGCCAAAGGCCACGTTATCCGCGACGCTTAGGTGTGGGAACAGGGCAAAGTCCTGAAACATCAGGCCGATGCCACGTTTTTCGGGCGGCAGGCGCGTGACGCCATCGCAAATCATGACACCGTCGACCCAGACTTCGCCGCTGTCCTGAGTTTCGATGCCAGCGATCATGCGCAGCGTTGTCGACTTGCCGCAGCCCGATGGCCCCAACAGGCAGGTGACCTGAGCCGGTGCAATGGTTAGGGACACGTCGTCGACAACGGCCCGCCCTTCGAAGCGGCGTGTGAGGTTCTTGATTTCCAGACGTGGCGGAACCTGCGTCAATGTACTGCCTTTGCCATCGATACCCGACCACTCTGGTCAGACATTGGCGCAGATAACAATTGCTCCCCACAGTGGCAAGCGCACGATCACGGACAACGCAAAAGTCCGATCAGCCAACGCCGGACGCCGAAACGCCGTAGGCGCCATTAACTTGACCGCGCCGTTCTTGCGTCAGGGGCCACACAACTCGAAATCCGCCCCCCCTAGGATGCGGCCGTTCACCTGTACATCGATCCGGTGGCGTCCGGGTAACAATCTGTACGTCGTGGCGTCCGCTTTCAGGATATGTGTTTTCGACAGGGTCTGCGGCTGACCGGCCGCAAGCCGCACTTGTTTGACCTTGCGCACGGATCTGGCATGCGTGCCGTCTGACTTCAGGCGCCAGAACACGTAATCGACCATGGCCCCCGCGGCAGCCGTGGCAGATAGCGTCATCTCGATTGGAAGCTTGCCACCCATCTCTGCCTGTTTCGGCATCTCAAGCTTGACCAACGTTATGGGCGCGTCGGGGTCATAGCCAACCTCGCGCATCGCGCGCGGCTCACCGGCCTTGATCAGGCTACGCAGGGCGTGCCCGGCCATCCAATCCAATTCCTTGGGTTCTTGGGCGCCGGCGGCACGCCAGCCGGCGAGTCGATCCAGAACCAGATCCGGGTCTGATTTCGTGATGTCATTCAGGTGATTGGCCACAGACCGCGTGACATATCGGGTGCGATCACTGTGCAGCTCGTCCAGCAAGGGAAGCGGCGCTTCAACAGACAAGCTTACACCCTGACCCCAAGGGAGTTTGGGCCGTGTACCTTCTGAAACCAGCCGTCGGACATGGTAGTTGTCATGTTTCGCCCAATCGGCCATCCGGGCCAGCGTCAGCTCTTGCCACTGGTTCAGAAACGGCCGCACCGCCCACTCCATTGAGAACCTTTGGGTGACGTCGCACAACATATCCAAAGCAAGTTCAGGCTCAGACTCCAGCCCCATCGAAACAACGACCTCTCCCAAGGGCGCGAAAATGAAGTCGCCAAAGTCACCGTCCTGCCGCGTTGGGTCCAGTGGCGGTGGCAATGCGGCCCGCATCACAGCGGCTGCACCGATCAGGTCAGCTGGCAAGTCCTTTTGCAAACAGGCCGCAATCCAAGCGATGCGTTCTTTCAGCTCAAGATCCAGCAGTCTGGCCATGACGGCAGATTGGAAACGCGCGGCGTCAAACTGTGGGTCGGCCGCGGCGAAAAGCCCGGCCAAATATGCGACTTTCTCTGCGTTAAACAACTGATCTTTCAGAGAGAAACCGGATGCCATCTAAAGCGTACTGTTGATGCCGCCACCGTCGAGCAAGATGTTCTGCCCAATGATGAACCGCGCGTGTTGCGAACACAAAAAAGCACATGCCGCCCCGAAATCTTCGGGCGCGCCGTAAAAGCCGGCCGGGATCGACGCCTTGCGTTCGGCAATGATATCTTCGGTCGGCCGACCGGTGCGTTCGGCGGTGGTGCTGTCGAGCATGACGATGCGATCCGTATCATGTACCCCGGGAAGCAGGTTGTTCATCGCCACGCCATAGGGCGCAACCTGACGTGACGTGCCCGCGACATATCCGGTCAGACCCGTCCGCGCGGCATTTGACAATCCCAGCAAGGCGATGGGCGCTTTGACCGATTGGCTGGTGATGTTCACCACGCGGCCCCATCCCCGATCCATCATGCCCGGCACCAGCGCTTTGATCAGCGCGATCGGCGCTAGCATGTTGGCATCCAGCGCAGCGATGAAATCGTCTCGATCCCAATCCGTCCACATCCCGGGTGGTGGGCCACCCGCATTGTTGACGAGGATATCCGCAGCGCCGGCTGCATCCACCAGCGCGGCTTGCCCATCGGGTGTTGTGACATCCGCAGCCACAGTGGTCACGTTGACCTGATGCGCTGACCGGATCGCATCGGCCGTTTCTTCCAATGCATCAGCGCCTCGCGCATTCAAAACAAGGTCTACACCGGCGGCGGCCAACGCCACGGCGCATCCTTTGCCAAGCCCTTTGCTGCTGGCACAGACAAGTGCCCGTTTCCCTCTGATGCCCAAATCCATCTTTTGCGCCCCGCAGTGAACCAAACGGTTTTCAGATAGCACTTACCGGGGCTGCAACGCCAGAAAAAGGGCCGCGATTTGACCCTCATGCTGACACAATTCTAAGATAAGCCCATGCCAACCAACAAGAATCCAGCCTTCGCTGGTGACAGGACGACCCAGTGACTGCGACCCCAATTCCCCCGCAAAGCTTCCCGGCCTATGCTGGGCATGCCTTTCGCGTGACCGTGGGCGCTAATGCCGGAGACGGCATATCGGTGATGGCCGATTTGGAACAGGACGATTACTACGAGCTAGAGGAACACGCGCGGTTGCGTCGGCTGTCTTTGCACCTGCAGGACGAAGGCGCATACAAAGTAGGTGCCGATACCGAACTGGGCACGCCGGGAGCGACGGTTTATCTGGATTGCGCGCTGCAGCTGATGACGCCGAGCGCCGACACGCAAGATGCTCTGATTCTGGTAGAGGTGGATCGGAACGGGTTGATTGTGCAGACATTTTTATTGCCGCTCGAGCCTTTGCTGCCCAAGATCGAATATTCTTTGGTCGCAGTGAGCCGGGAAAAGGCCAAGACTAGCTTCGCCCAGTTCGGCACTGTATCCTTTTCGCGCGGCACACGGATCACGATGGCGTCCGGCGAACAAAGACCCATCGAAGACATCGACGTCGGCGACCGCGTTCTGACACGGGACCAGGGACCACAAAGCGTGCGCTGGATTGGGCATTCGACCGTGCGCGCCAGTGGCGCCTTTGCCCCGATCGTCATCAAGGCCGGAACGCTGAGCAACGCCCATGACTTGATCGTCAGCCCGGAACACCGCATTTTCATCTATCAGCGAACCGATCGCATTGGCGCAGGCCAGCCGGACATTCTTGTAAAGGCGCGCCACTTGGTGAACGGCGACACGGTCTATGTGCAACGCGGCGGTTTCATCGACTATTTCCAAATTTTGTTTGATCGCCATCACCTGATTTACGCCGAGGGGATCGCGGCGGAATCCTTGCTGGTGGACCCACGCACGCAACCTGCACTGCCCAAGGAATTGAAACAGGAAGTCACCGATCTTTTGCGAGGACACAGTACGACACGCCAGCATGGCATGAACGTGCAGCGCTCTTTGCTGGAACGGCCAGACGCTTTGAAGTTGCTGCGCGCCGCGTCTCTGCGCTAGTGCCCTTGCACCAGCGCACGCGGGTTTCTATACGCCAAGCATGCTTGATACAGCCACCAACCGCCCGGACCTGCCCCCCGAAATCGCACGCCGCCGCACGTTCGCGATCATTTCGCACCCGGACGCGGGCAAAACGACCCTGACAGAGAAATTTCTGTTATACGGCGGCGCGATCCAGATGGCCGGGCAGGTGCGCGCCAAGGGCGAGGCCAGGCGGACCCGCTCCGATTTCATGCAAATGGAAAAGGATCGCGGCATATCGGTCAGTGCATCTGCCATGTCCTTTGACTATGGCGACTTTCGGTTCAATCTTGTGGATACGCCCGGCCACAGCGACTTTTCCGAAGACACGTACCGAACACTGACCGCAGTCGATGCGGCCGTTATGGTCATCGATGGCGCAAAGGGTGTGGAAAGCCAGACCCAGAAGCTGTTCGAAGTCTGCCGCTTGCGCGATTTGCCGATTTTAACCTTCTGCAACAAGATGGACCGTGAAAGCCGGGATACCTTCGACATCATCGATGAAATCCAAGAAAACCTTGCGATCGATGTGACCCCGGCCAGTTGGCCGATCGGCAAGGGCCGCGACTTTCTGGGATGCTACGACATTCTGCGCGACCGACTTGAATTGATGGACCGTGCCGACCGGAACAAGGTCGCCGAAAGCATTGAAATCAATGGACTTGACGATCCAAAGCTTGCTGAATACGTGCCCGCCGATCTGTTAGAACAACTGGCCGAAGAGGTGGAAATGGCACGAGAGCTTTTGCCGCCATTGGACCGCCAAGCGCTTTTGGACGGGACACTGACCCCGATCTGGTTCGGCTCTGCGATCAACTCTTTCGGGGTCAAAGAACTGATGGACGGCATCGGGATCTATGGCCCACAACCTCAAGTCCAAGGCGCGAATCCGCGGCAGATTTTGCCTGAAGAAACAAAGGTGTCCGGCTTTGTCTTCAAAGTTCAAGCCAACATGGACCCCAAGCACCGGGACCGGGTGGCATTTGTGCGCATGGCCAGTGGGCATTTCAAGCGCGGCATGAAGTTGACCCATGTCCGATCGAAAAAGCCAATGGCCATCTCGAACCCTGTTCTGTTCCTGGCGTCGGATCGCGAACTGGCAGAAGAGGCCTGGGCCGGAGACATCATTGGCATTCCGAACCATGGCCAACTGCGCATCGGTGACACTTTGACCGAAGGAGAAGCACTTCGGGTCACCGGCATCCCCTCTTTTGCACCCGAACTGCTGCAAGGCGTGCGCGCTGGAGATCCGCTGAAAGCCAAGCACCTTGAAAAGGCGCTG
>CAWUIW010000055.1:0-14056 GCA_963922515.1 uncultured Rhodobacterales bacterium
ACCCTTCAATCGCGGACCTGCAAACGTCACGATATCATGCGTTGGGGAATAGCCAGCCTTCAAATCACAAAGGCTGGCGGGCTTTACGCTTGATACACAGAGCGCCCTTTGGCGCTTAGCCGATGGCTGCAGCTTTTACATCATCGTCGATATAGGGCACATACTGTTCAAAGTTGTCAGCGAACATTTGAAGCAGCTTTTGCGCCTGTGCGTCATACGCTTCTTTGTCGTCCCAGGTCCGGCGCGGGTCGAGCAGCAACTCGGCCACGCCCGAAACGGCGACCGGGACTTCAAAGCCAAAATTGGGATCTTTGCGGAAGATCGCCTCGGCAAGTGATCCGTCCAGCGCCGCTGTGAGCAAGGCGCGTGTGGCCTTGATCGGCATCCGGTTTCCGACTCCGTAGGCGCCACCGGTCCAGCCGGTGTTGACCAGCCAGCAGGTGGCTCCGTGCTGCGCGATCTTTTCGCGCAACAGATTGCCATACACTTCCGGGCGGCGCGGCATGAACGGCGCGCCAAAGCAGGTCGAAAAGGTCGGTTGCGGCTCGGTGACGCCACGCTCTGTTCCGGCAACTTTCGCAGTGAAGCCTGACAGGAAGTGATACATGGCCTGCGCGGGCGTCAGGCGCGCGATGGGGGGCAACACACCGAACGCATCACATGTCAGCATGATGATGTTCTTAGGGTGGCCGCCCAGGGCGCTGGAAGACGCGTTTGAGATGTATTCCAGAGGGTAAGCGCAACGCATGTTGGCCGTCAGGCTGTCATCTTCGAAGTCGAGTTCCTTGGTCTCGTCGTCATAGACCATGTTTTCGATGATGGTGCCGAACTTGGTGGTGGTCGCGTAAATCTCTGGCTCTGCTTCCGCGCTCAGCGAGATGGTCTTGGCATAGCAGCCACCCTCAAAGTTGAAGGTCCCACGATCAGACCAGCCATGTTCGTCATCGCCAATCAAAACCCGGGCGGGGTCTGCGGACAACGTGGTTTTTCCGGTACCGCTCAGTCCAAAGAACACGGCCGTATCGACCGGGTTGCCTTGGGCGTGGTTTGCCGAGCAGTGCATCGGCATGATGCCCTTGTCAGGCAACAGGTAGTTCAGAAGCGTAAAGACGGACTTTTTGTTCTCGCCCGCGTATTCGGTGCCGCCGATCAGGATCAGCTTGCGGTCGAAGTTCATCGCGATGACCGTTTCGCTGCGGCAATTGTGCTTGGCTGGGTCGGCCAGAAAGCTTGGGCAATTGATGACGGTGAAGTCCGAGACGAAATCGTTCAGATCGTCGCGTTCTGGGCGACGCAACAAATGCCGGATGAACAAGCTGTGCCAAGCCAGCTCGGTCACCATGCGCACATTGATGGCATGCGTAGGGTCTGCGCCTCCGACCAAATCTTGCACGAAATAGTCGCGACCCTTCATGTGGGCGACCATGTCTTCGTAAAGGGCGTCAAACCCTTCGGGCGACATCTCGGCGTTGTTTTCCCACCAGATCGTATCGGCGACGCTGTCAGTTTTGACGATATGCTTGTCCTTGGGGGAGCGACCGGTGAATTTCCCAGTGGTCACCAAGAACGCTCCGCCAAGCCCTACTTGGCCCTCTTTGCGGGCTAGTGCCTGAGCCATCAAGTCTGGTTCGATCAGGTTGTAATAGACTGTGCCCAGACCTTCGATGCCCTGATCTTCGAGCCGAAAATTCGGATTTACCCGTCCTGTGGTCATGTGCGTGTCTCTCCTTTGGGCGCGCGCGGTGCGACTGACATCGGCCATCCATGTAGCGGATTTCTGGGTCAGGTCACGGATCTGGGGTGGTCATAACATGCTGATTTGTCGAGTGAACAGGTGGCAGTGCGGACGTTAGCGCCACCACGGCAATGTTTAGCGCAACCATGGAATCCGATGTCTTAACCCGCCGCATCTCTTCGCGGGAATTCATCAAATGATAACCAGAATCAGCTGAAAAGTCGTGTAGCGAATTACCCGATTCGCACATAACGATTGATTCGCACCGTCAAAAAAGGCCATACTGGGAAAAAAATAATATTATAAATGAGCAGAGCAGAGGCGCGTATGTCGAAAATTGCTTTGGTGGACGATGACAGGAATATCCTGACGTCGGTTTCCATGACACTCGAAGCTGAGGGCTTCGAGGTTGAAACGTACAATGACGGACAGGCTGCCCTGGACGCATTTAACAAGAAGCTGCCCGATATGGCCGTGCTGGACATAAAGATGCCGCGCATGGATGGTATGGATTTGTTGCAGAGGCTCAGGCAGAAAACGTCGATGCCCGTAATCTTCCTGACGTCCAAAGATGACGAAATCGACGAAGTTTTAGGCCTGCGGATGGGCGCAGACGACTATGTAAAAAAGCCCTTCTCACAACGGTTGCTCGTAGAACGCATCCGCGCGTTGTTACGCAGGCAAGAGGCTGTTTCGGGCGACGTAGTTGGCGATACGCCCGAGACAAAAGTGATGGAGCGCGGCCATCTGCGGATGGATCCACTGCGCCACGCGGTAAGCTGGAAGGGTGAAGATGTTTCGCTGACCGTGACCGAGTTCTTGCTGCTGCAAGCGTTGGCGCAGCGGCCCGGTTTCGTCAAAAGCCGCGATCAGCTTATGGACGTGGCCTATGACGACCAAGTCTACGTAGATGATCGGACCATCGACAGCCATATCAAAAGACTGCGCAAGAAAATGCGCAGCGCGGACGACGATTTCTCGGCCATCGAAACGCTGTACGGTATCGGTTACCGTTACAACGAGGAATAAGTTCAGCCATGACGATGGCGCAAAGGAGCTTCGTGCAAGACAGCGGTCAGCCGGCCTACTCCCGCACTGATGACGTGGTACTTGGCGATGACTGGGTCGCCCCCGACAGTGCCGTGGAAAAAGAAATGCGGGTACGCCGTGCCCGGCGTGGACTTTTTTCGCTGAAGTCGTCGCCGCTGACGCGCAAGATCATCACATTCAACCTGATTGCTTTGACAATTTTGGTGACCGGAATTCTGTACCTGAATTCCTCTCGCGACAGCCTGATCCTGCAGCGTGCGGCCGCCTTGGTGACCGAGACAGAGCTGGTGGCCGACGTGTTCGAGGCGCAATTGCCTGCCCGCGGCCCTGTCAATCTTGCCGCTGGGGATGGCGTGGACGTCGGCGACACGCTGTCCGGGCTCAGCTTGCGCGAAGGCGTGGAGGTGTATGTTTTTGACACCAACGGCCAGTTGGTCGGTGAAATGCGCGGCGAAGGCTCTAACACGGTTGTCATAGACCTGGCGCCGGAGGCTGGGAAAACCGTGATTACGGACATGTTGTCCGGCGTTTGGAACGGGCTGTCTTCGGCGCTGTCGACCACTGCACCCAAAGAGGCCACGGCGGTCGAGGATCAACTGGCGGCACTGGTTCCGGTGGTGGTCGACAGCGGTACCCAAGTGCGTACCGGGCTTGAAACGTTGGGCGGCAGGATTTTTGCAGCTGCCACACCCATTTTACTGAATGGTGTTGATGTCGGTGTTGTGGCCATGGCCAGCCCAAGCGGCGAGGTCGACGCGCTTGTCCAGACCTCTCGCGAGCGCGTTTTGCAAATGTTCGTGGTGGCGACCTTGGTGTCGATCGGCCTGAGTTTGGTTCTGGCATCGACCATCTCGAACCCTTTGGCCGATCTTGCCGCCGCAGCCGAGCTTGGGCGCGACCGCAACTCGAGACAGATGAATCCTGGGCGCATTCGCATCCCTGATCTGACGGCACGACCGGACGAAATTGGGCGACTGAGCGGAGCGCTGCGTGGGATGGTGAACGCACTTTACAACCGGATTGACGGCAACGAACAGTTCGCCGCTGATGTCGCGCATGAAATCAAGAACCCGCTTGCCAGTTTGCGCAGCGCGGTTGGCACCTTGCGCCTGGTGAAAAGAGACGATCAACGGGCCCAGCTGCTGGACGTGATCGAGCATGACGTGCGCCGCCTCGATCGTTTGGTCAGTGACATTTCAAACGCGTCTCGCCTGGACAGTGAACTGGTCAAAGAGGAAGAAGAAGAATTCGATCTTCTCGTTATGCTGGCCAATCTGAACCAGTACCTTGGCGAAGACGCGAAATCCAAGAACATCGACTACATCACCGACATGCCGCGCGATCCGATCCTGATCAACGGGCTTGAAGCGCGACTGGCCCAGGTTTTCGTCAACCTGATCACTAACGCGATTTCGTTTTGCGAAGATGGCGATGCCATTCGCGTTTGGGCTCGAAAGCGCGATAACCGCGTGCTGGTGGTGGTGGAAGACACCGGGCCCGGTATCCCAGATGAAGCCTTGACCAAGATTTTCAAACGTTTCTATTCGCAACGTCCGCAAGAGCATTTTGGAAACAACTCCGGCCTGGGTCTTGCGATTTCCAAACAGATCGTCGAGGCGCATGGCGGTGTCATTTGGGCCGAAAACATTCGCCCGACCGAAGCTGATATTACCTCGGACCCGTTGGGCGCACGGTTCGTGGTCGGCTTGCCCGTCTAGGCGCGTGTCGCAGCCAGCGACCGAAACTTGGCATGCCAGCTGCGTTGCGGTCGGATCCCGCGGATTGCTCATAATCGGGCCGTCGGGGTCGGGCAAATCTTCTTTGGCTCTTGCTTTGATGGCCTTGGGCGCCGCGCTGGTTGCGGATGATCGCGTGGTTTTGACACACACCCCGGCAAAAGTGATTGCATCGGCACCGCCCAGCTTGATCGGCCTGATCGAGGCGCGGTTTGTTGGACTGTTGCACGCCGATTCTGTTGCATACGCGCCTGTCGCCGCGGTGGTCGATTTGGGGACAGAAGAAACCGATCGACTGCCTTACGCGCGTCACACTCCCTTGTTGGGGCAATCCGTCCCCTTGCTTCGGGCAGGACCACAACCAATCTTCGCCCCAGCACTTGTTCAGTTCATGAAAGCGGGTCGAAAGGACGTCTGATGTCCGATCAAAATCCGGCAAAGTCTAGGGTGGTTCTGGTGACCGGGCCTGCGGGCGCCGGCCGCACAACAGCGATCCGCGCCCTAGAAGATCTTGGCTACGAGGCCATCGACAACCTGCCATTGCGTTTGCTGCCGGAACTTCTATCAGATCACGCGGCGGAAGCACGGCTGGCCTTGGGGGTCGACACGCGCACGCGCGATTTTTCGTCATCGATTCTTACGCGGTTCATGGCGCAATTGCGCGAACAGTCCGGCGCGCCTGCGACGCTGCTTTACATTGATTGCCGGGCCGATGTTTTGCTGCGGCGATTTTCAGAAACGCGCCGCCGCCATCCATTGGCACCATCCGAAACGCCGGGTGATGGGATTGAACGCGACTTCGAGCTTCTGGCGCCGATAAGGGCCAGAGCGGATGTGTTGATCGATACGTCCGACCTGAATGTGCATCAACTGCGAGATGAAATTGACAGATGGTTCAAGCCTGATCGCGCAGCCGCGTTGGCGATTTCGATACAGTCGTTTTCTTACAAACGCGGACTGCCGCATGGCATCGACATGGTGTTCGATTGCCGGTTCTTGAGGAACCCGCATTGGCGCGATGACCTGCGCTCGCTCGATGGGCGCGACCCTTCGGTGGCGTCTTATGTCCGCGAGGATCCACATTTCGCGCCCTTCTTTGACAAGGTGGAAAGCCTGATCCTGAGTCTGCTGCCCGCCTTCATCGCCGAGGGCAAATCACACCTGGCCATTGGGTTTGGGTGTACTGGAGGGCAACACCGGTCGGTCATGGTGACCGAAGCGCTGTCGATGATACTTGCAGAGCAAGGCTGGCAAGTGTCAATTAGGCATCGCGAAATGGAGCGACGGAAAAGCGGGTAGAACGGGATTGATCGGTATCGTGATCGTTGCGCATGGGGGGCTTGCCAAGGAATACTTGGCTGCTGTTGAGCATGTTGTCGGCCAGCAGCCTGGTATTGTTGCCATTTCCATCGAGCCAGATCATGACCGTAGCACCAAGCAATCCGAAATTTGTGCTGCAGCGGACGCGGTGGATACCGGTGCCGGTGTTGTGCTGGTCACCGATCTTTTCGGCGGCTCGCCGTCGAACCTAAGCCTGAAGGCCTGCCAGCCCAACGATCGGCGCATCATGTATGGGGCGAATTTGCCAATGTTGATCAAACTGGCAAAGTCGCGCAACCTTGCCGTGCCGGACGCCGTGCGCCGATCGCTTGCCGCCGGCAAAAAATACATCGATGTTCAAGATGTCGGTGCGGACACTGCAATATAACGCAAAATACAATGACTCAAAAGCTACTGAAAATTGTGAATGAAAAAGGCCTGCATGCGCGGGCCTCGGCGAAACTGGTCGATGTTGTCGAAGGATTTGATGCCTCGGCAGAAGTGTCACGTGACGGCATGTCTGCCTCGGGCGACAGTATCATGGGACTTTTGATGTTGGCAGCATCGAAGGGAACGATTATTGACGTACAAACGTCAGGGCCTGACGCGATGGAACTAGCAGACGCCATCGAGGCTCTGGTTGCAGACAAGTTCGGCGAGGGCTTCTGACCTCGCCAAAGCCAAGGACGGGTGGTGACGACCACATGGTAGACAGTTTCCATCAAGCGCGCCCGCTTCGCTCGAAGCCGGCCCGCAAAGCGGACCAGGTCGACTTTCGGAAGTATGACCGACGCAGCCTGTCTTATGCGTCGACGTTTGAAGACCCGATGAAGGCGTCCGTCATTCGCGTTATGGAATGGATGACGGGCAAGTTGACCATCATGCGGTTGATCCGTGAGTTTGAACGGCGAGGCGCCCCAAAGGGTCAAGACTTTTGGAGCGCCTGTCTGGACGTCATGGGGATCGAACTCAAAACGCCGCAGCACCAGTTGGAGCGCATACCCCGGGAAGGCCCGGTCATCGTTGTGGCCAACCATCCGCACGGCATGGTAGACGGGATGCTCTTTGCCGAACTCATTGGTCGTATTCGATCCGACTATCGGATTTTGACGCGATCTTTGTTGACGTCGATCGACGAGCAGGCCGACGAATTCATGATCCCGGTTCCGTTTCCGCATGACCCCGACGCGCAACGCAAATTCGTTGATATGCGGGCCAAGGCAATGGATCATTTGTCGACCGGTGGTGTGGTGGCCTTGTTCCCGTCTGGCGTGGTTGCGCATTCGGAAACATGGTTCGGTCCTGCGATTGAAGCAGAATGGAATGTTTTCACCGCCAAGATGATCCGCCGGTCTGGAGCCACCGTCATTCCATTGCGGTTCCTGGGATCAAACTCGCGCGCGTACCAAATTGCCAACCAAATTTCACCGCTGCTGCGCCAAGGGCTTTTGCTGCATGAAATCGTCAAGAGCCTGAACAAGCCTCAGGCCCCGGTTGTTGGTAAGCCGCTCACTGAAGCGCATATGGATCACCTGAGCCGGGATCCACGCGGTTTCATGTCGTGGTTGCGCGAGCACACACTGACTTTGCAGGACTGACGCACTAGCGAGTGGGGACCGGTACGTCGCCGCGATAGTCGTAAAAGCCACGCTGTGTTTTGCGGCCCAACCAACCCGCTTCAACATATTTTGTCAGCAACGGGCAAGGTCTGTACTTGGTATCTGCCAGCCCGTCATGAAGCACGTTCATGATCGCAAGGCACGTGTCGAGCCCGATGAAATCGGCAAGTTCCAAGGGCCCCATCGGGTGATTTGCGCCCAGTTTCATGGAGCTGTCGATCGATTTGACTGACCCGACCCCTTCGTACAGCGTATAGACAGCTTCATTGATCATCGGCATCAGGATCCGGTTGACGATAAACGCCGGAAAGTCCTCGGCACTGGCTGCTGTTTTTCCCAGGCGGTCGACAACCGCCTTGCAAGAGCTGAACGTTTCTTCATCTGTCGCGATCCCTCGGATCAGCTCCACCAGCTGCATGACTGGAACCGGGTTCATAAAGTGAAAACCCATGAACTTCTCGGGACGGTCGGTCCGGCTGGCCAAGCGCGTGATTGATATGGATGAAGTGTTGGAGGTCAGAATCGTCTGGGGCTGCAAATGTGGCACCAAGTCTTCGAAAATTGCTTACTTTACGCTTTCCCGCTCTGTTGCCGCCTCGATGACCAGATCGGTTTGCCCCAAGTCGGGCAGCTGCATCGTTGTGCGAATCCGCGCAACGGCAGCGTTTGCGCGCTCAGCGTCGATTTTGCCGCGACCGACTTGGCGACCCAGATTGCGTTCGATTGTCTGGACGGCCGCATCTAGGGCGTCTTGGCTGATGTCGGTCATCAAAACATCGTAGTCAGCCAGCGCCATGACGTGGGCGATGCCATTGCCCATTTGTCCGGCTCCGATAACGCCAATCTTCTGGATTTCCATGACCGTTCCGCCCCTTGCTGTGCTGGTGCATCATACCGAGCCCGCCAAGGGCGCCGCAAGGTCCAGCAGTGCTGCAAAATCGCGTAAAACTGCAGCTTTAGTCATTTGGAAATCGGAGTTTGTCATCAAGTCCGTCGGGTGAACTAAACATTGGGGGGCTTATGAGCTTTCAACATGGCGGCACCGTGTCTGCAGCCGCAAAAACGTGCGTCTATCCCGGTGCGCGGCTTCGAAGCCGAGGACCGCTACGCGAAACCGATCGACCTTTCATCGCGTTTCTGGGCGGAACAGAGACCTTTGGCAAGTTTGTGCCACGGCCGTTTCCGGACCTCTTGGAAGCCGAGATCGACCAAACCTGCATCAATCTCGGCGGGTTAAATGTCGGGCTTGATGCCATAGCTGCCGACACCGGTTTGTTGAGGATCTGTCGATCTGCGACCAAGGTCGTCTTCCAAGTGCCGAGTGCAATAAACCTAAGCAACTTCTTCTATCGGGTTCATCCATGGCGGAATGATCGGTTTTTGGAAGCAACGAGTGAATTGAGGGAACTATTCCCAAATGTGGACTTTATGCGCATCAACTTCAATCGGCATCTTCTGTTGCAGTTGCATTACGTGGATCCATTGAAATTTGAGACGGTGCGAGATGAACTACAGGCGCAATGGGTGGTTCAGATGCGCCAGATACTGTCGTGCCTTGGGCATTCGATTGTTCTTTTGTGGATCCGTACAACCCAAGATGACGGTCCGTTGAGCGCGGCGCCCGGATTATTGGCGCGTGGAATGGTCGACGCTCTTCGACCTGCCGTGCGCGACATCATGGAAGTCAGTGTGCCATTGGCGGGTGAGGCTGATGAACTCGATCGGATGATCTTTGATCCTTTGCATGCGCCGGTTGCAGCCCAATTGCCAGGCCCTGGCGCGCACGCGCAAATCGCCCGTCGCTTGGCGGAGGGTCTGGGGCGATAGGAACAAAAAAAGGCCCGCGAAAAATCGCGAGCCTTCTGATAAGCTTGGCTTGGGACTAGCTCAATTTTTCAGTCAACTCGGGCACGGCATCAAACAGGTCCGCAACCAGGCCAAAATCTGCGACTTGAAAGATCGGCGCTTCCTCGTCTTTGTTGATCGCAACAATAACCTTGGAGTCCTTCATGCCTGCCAAGTGCTGGATGGCACCTGAAATCCCAACAGCCACGTACAGATCAGGGGCCACGACTTTGCCGGTTTGGCCAACCTGCCAGTCATTCGGCGCATAACCCGAATCGACGGCCGCACGAGACGCACCCACGGCGGCGCCCAGTTTGTCGGCCAGTTTTTCGATCAGGGCAAAGTCATCTTCTGACCCAACGCCACGACCGCCCGACACAACAACACCGGCAGAGGTCAGTTCGGGACGGTCGCTTTCGGCAACCTTGTCTTCGACCCATTCGCTCAAACCTGGATTGTCAGCGGCGGACACGGAGTCGACAGAAGCCGACCCACCCGTGCCGGCCGCGTCAAAAGTCGACGTCCGGAACGTGATCACCTTTTTCGCATCCAAAGACTTTACGGTCTGGATCGCGTTGCCCGCGTAAATCGGGCGTTCAAACGTGTCCCCATCAACCACGCCAGAGGCATCGGAAATCACCATTACGTCCAGCAAAGCAGCCACCCGGGGCATCACGTTCTTGGCGTCGGTCGTGGCCGGTGCGACGATATGGTCATAGTCACCGGCCAGTCCTGCGATCAGCGCTGCAGTGGACTCGGCCAGACGATGACCCAACGACGCGTCTTCTGCGACCAGCACTTTGCTGACGCCGTCGATCGTTGCCGCGGTTGCGGCGGCCGCGGCAGCAGATGCACCTGCGGCCAGCACGGTAACATCGCCCAACATTTTGCAAGCGGTCACTGCCTTGGCCGTGGCATCCATTGCCAGTTCGCCGTCTGTGATTTCTGCGAGAAGTAGAACAGCCATTACACAGCCCCCGCTTCTTTGAGTTTCTCTACGAGTTCGTCGACCGAACTAACCTTGATCCCGGCGGCGCGTGCTGCCGGCTCTTCCGTCTTCACGATTTCCAAGCGCGGCGATACGTCAACGCCGTAGTCAGATGGCGCTTTTTCATCCAGCGGTTTCTTTTTCGCTTTCATGATGTTTGGCAGCGACGCGTAGCGCGGTTCGTTCAAACGCAGGTCTACTGTCACAATGGCAGGCATTTTCACCTTGATCGTTTGCAGGCCGCCATCGACCTCGCGCGTGACCACGGCGCTGTCCCCGTCGACATCCAACTCTGATGCAAACGTTCCCTGCGCCCAACCCAGCAATGCAGACAGCATCTGACCGGTTGCGTTCATGTCGTTGTCGATCGCTTGCTTGCCGCACAGCACGATGCCGGGCTGTTCCTCTTCCACGACCTTGGCGAGGATTTTTGCCACAGACAGCGGCTCAATGTCGGTGTGCACATCATCTGTTGCTACAACCAGGATCGCCCGATCGGCACCCATGGCAAGCGCGGTACGCAGCGTTTCCTGCGATTGTTTAACACCGATCGAAACCGCCACGATCTCGTCTGCTTTTCCGGCCTCTTTCAAACGGATCGCCTCTTCAACGGCAATCTCGTCAAAAGGGTTCATCGACATTTTGACATTCGCCAGATCAACACCGCTGCCATCCGCTTTCACACGAACTTTCACATTCTAGTCGATAACGCGCTTGACAGGTACGAGCACCTTCATCTGCGTGGGTCTCCTTGGGTTGTGCGCCCCAAGACGGGGCCATTCATTTATTCTGCAAGGTGTTACAACCTGCACATCGGTCGGAACAGATCAAAATCGACCCCAAAATGCACGGCGACGCCGCGTTTCGACCGCGGTGCGAAGTTTGGTCGCGGGCAATCCCGGGTTGGAAATCAAACGAGTCGCAGCTTTAGCGGTTCGCGCCAGGCACCCACAGTACATCGTCATGCCCATTGTTGTTGGCGACCCGGGCCGCAACAAAGAACCAGTCGCTGAGCCGATTGAGGTATTTGACCGCGGCCGGGTTGACGGCTTCCATTGTGGCCAGTTCGACAGAGAGCCGTTCGGCCCGGCGCGCGACGGTCCGGCACACATGCAGGTGCGCAGCCAAAGCCGATCCACCCGGCAAAATGAAACTGCGCAAAGGCTCGAGCACGGCGTTCATCTCATCGATTTCGGCTTCCAGCCGGGCAACCTGCGCATCGACCATTCGCAAGGGCGGATACTCTGCCTCTGCATCTTTCTCCATATCAGGGCGGCACAAATCGGCGCCCAGATCGAACAGATCGTTTTGGATGCGCATCAGGCGCAGATCCAGATCACCATCGGCTTGCAGGCGCGCAACGCCGACAAACGAATTCAACTCATCTGCAGTGCCGTAAGCCGTCACCCGCATTGCATGCTTTGCCACGCGCGCGCCGTTACCCAACGCCGTTTCACCTGCATCACCGGTCTTGGTGTAAATCTTGTTGAGAACGACCATGCGTTACTGGCCCCCTGACTGTCGGATATAGACATAGGCCGCGATCAAAACCACGGCGACAAACTGCGCCAGAAGCCGCAGACGCATCATCTTGTTGGCGTATTTCTGATTGAATGCACCGCCCTTAGCAAAGCCACCGACCCCGATCATCAAGATGATCAGGACGGCAACACAAGCTAAGACGATGATCATGAAAAACGGATCGTCCATATCCACCTCTTTGCGGGGTTTTCTATTGTGCGACGTGATGTAGCTGGTCGCGGGGAAAAAGCGAACCGATTGTGCGGTGTCTAAATGCGGGTCAATATCCGGTCGATGACACGATCGGGCAAAAAGCGTCTGAGGAACGCAGCAATATACGTGACACGGGTCACGAAGTACCGCGGATAAGGGCGCGGGCTGTTGAGCGCATGCAGCAACTTTTCCGTGACAGCGCTGGCGGGCAGTTCAAACGGATCGGGGTTTCCGGGCGGGGCATACAGCCGTGGCCGCAGACTTTTCTCATACATGGTCTTGTGTGGTGAGTGTTCCCAGTCGATCCAACGTTCGAAATAGGGTTGCCCTTTCTGACGAAACTGTGTCGTGATCGGCCCGGGCTCGATCAGCACCACGTGAATGCCCGTGTCGTGAAGCTCAACGCGCATCGTGTCGCTCAGGGCTTCCAGCGCGTGTTTGCTGGCGTTATACGCGCCGCGCCACCGCATGCTGACACGGCCCAGAACGGATGAACATTGTATGATCCGTCCATGGCCCTGACGGCGCATCACAGGCAAAACACGCGTTGTCAAATCGTGCCATCCGAACACATTGCTTTCGAAAATGTCCCTTAACGCATCTGGTGGCAGGTCTTCGACCGCACCGTTCAAACCGTGAGCCCCATTGTTGAACAGGGCATCAAGTGTACCGCCGGTGGCCTGTAGCACCTCTGCCACTCCACTTTCGATACTGGCCGGATCGGTGTAATCGATCCGCGGACTTTCAAAGCCATCCGCTTTCCATTGGGCGCAGTCTTCGGCCTGTCGACATGACGCGAAGACCCGCCAGCCTTCCGCCTTGAGCCGCAAAGCGGCATCGCGACCGATGCCGGACGAGCATCCGGTGATCAATATGGATTTAGCGGGCACGTTTGATCCGTCCTTTGAAACTGCGCAGGGCTATACATGCGCGCATCTGCAGAGGGTTCAATCGCTTTGTTCTAGTTTTGGGTCTGGCTGACCAAGGAAGCCGTCATCCACCCAATCGGGCCGCCATCCGCCGGCCTGAGTTTGACCCAGCCATTACCCGGGTCTGCAAGCACATGCACCTGTGTGCCGCGGTCCAGCTTCGCGACAACACTGTATGTTGTACCCGGTCCGGTGCGCATGTTCACGCGGTTGCCGGTGACACTGCGCAGGTCGACCTGCGGCTCTTCAAAGGAATCGAACTGTTCTTCGACGGCAACGACACGCTGCTCTTGACCAGGGGAAAAGACCGTCAACGGGTTTGAAAAAGCCACGGTACTGTCTTCCAGTGCCACAAGCGATAGTGCTTTCACGGCGGGCACTTTGATCTCCGTCGTGGGTGCCGGGTCAGCGGCAGTCGGTAAGAGTGCCGCTGTTTGTACAACCGGTGTTGCTTCGGCACGAGCAAATGAGATGGTGCCCACATCGCGTGGATTTGCTTCGATTGCAACCACCGTTGGTTCCACGACCACACGCTGCGCGCGCGGCTCGAAATCTGAACCACCGCTCAATTCATAAAAGGCCCAGCCAAGCAAGGCGAAACTCACGATAACAAAGCGAGACATTGCCGTTCCCCCGAACGAAACAGATCAACTAAAACATACAAATGCGGCAGGGCAGACTTCTGCCATTAACACCTTATTAACGCATATCGCGGCGGTTTTCATCGCGGGGAATGTTGAATTATTTGTTTCACAATCGAAGACTAACAAGAAGTCACAGGTTGTGGCTTGTGGTGGTTCTGCTGGGGACGTATCACATCATCTATGTCTGATTTGGTCGACGACCCCAACATGAACCCTGACGACGCCAAGGATATTGCCGAACCGCTGCGCCGGGCGATCGGTGAAAGGTATCTGACCTACGCGTTATCTACGATCATGCATCGGGCGCTTCCGGACGCCAGGGATGGCTTGAAGCCGGTTCATCGGCGAATCTTGTATGCGATGCGCGAGCTGCGTCTGGGTGCGACTGGCGGCTTCCGAAAGTCTGCCAAAATCAGTGGCGACGTGATGGGCAACTATCACCCCCATGGCGATCAG
>CAWUIW010000056.1:0-14009 GCA_963922515.1 uncultured Rhodobacterales bacterium
CCCGTCGCACCAAAGGCGGCGGCCCAAGTGTGCCCGGATGGAAATCCGCGATGGCCGCCATGGGGCCGTGCATTGATCGGGTGGTCTGCCAAGGCCGATTTCGTTCCATGTCCAACCCCGGTCAGCAGCAAAAACCGACCAAAATAGCGAATGGCGTCTCCGGACGCCGCTGCACAGGCCAACCCGGCGAGTGGCAGTGCGATCTGTATGCGGTCCCCGGTGCGTTCGACATTGCCCGACGACAGACCCCAGCACAGAATGAAAACGCCCATCAGCAGCGTCAGCCCAAATCGTCTGAAGACACGATCGAACATCAGGGTGGGGTCAAGCAATCGCCACGGACGGCGTAAAGAAAGATGCGATCCCTCTCGTATGCGCCAGGTGCGGGGTCCCAAACGTCTATCTGACGTACCCCACCCTCGATCTCGCAGGCTGGTGGTGCTGGGTGCAAACTGACCTGCATGACGGTACCCACACCGCCCTGAAAAGCGTGGTCTTGCGCATAGTAGTGGGCGGGCGCCCCGCGCGGCGGAACCGCGAAGACGGCCAAGCTGGTCCCTTTGGTTTCGTAGAACAGGTCGGCCAGAATGTTGCGGTCACTTGATAGGATTGTTGTGATGCCTTCGCGTTCTGCGCGGTCCATCAAGGCGCGGCTCATCTCGGTGCGACCAACAAAGCGGCGCATGACAAGGCGGTCGTTTTCGCCATAGGTCAGCGTTGTGGCTTGTGTGAACAGGGCTGGGACCGCCAAAGCCATCACAATATTCAAGGCCAGACCCAAGCCGACGAGCCACCGGGCATTTTGCCAAAGGGCGGGAATGGTCAGAAGGATCGCAGGCAAGTAAGCCATGACGGCCCAGTTGGCATAGGCTTTTGACAAAAGCGCCTGCGCACTGACCAGCGCCAGAATTGGGGCGGACATGCACAAAAGCCAGATCGCGGTGGCTTTGCCATCTGCAACCGCACGCCAGCTCGCCCACAGGTAGGCCGCGAAAAAAATCGGGCCAAACACAAGAAACTGTCCACCTAGGAACTCACCCAAATTGTCCCAATTCAACGCGAGCCGGGCGGAGGGATCGTTGATCCAGTCCACGTTATCGGCCGTGTGCGACAGCGTTGTCAGATCATTTTGCAGGTTCCAAACCACGTTGGGCACAATCACAACGCAGAACGCCAGCAGCGCCACACAAATGTCCCGGGCCGACAGCCGCATGCTGGGGACCAACAACATGCCAAGGGCCGCGCCGATCAGGAAGTAGATCGCGGCGTATTTCGCCAACATCCCAACGCCCAGCGAAACCCCCAAGGCCACCGCCAGCAGCATAGATGATCTGTGGCTCAGCTTTAGATAGCACAGCAGGGACAGGGCAAAAAACGGGGCCAAGACACTGTCCGTGGACACCAGAAAAGAGCCTGCGGTTGTGAATGGGCAAGTCGCGTAAACAACACCGCACAACGCGGCGCTCAATGGATCGGTGACCTGACGCGCCGCCAACATCACGATTATGGCTGTGGCCGTGTTCAGTAAAACCATGGGCAAGCGTATGACCGGGATTGCGTCGCTGCCGGCAAGTTCTGTCGCGGCCCGCAATACCCAACCGATCATCGGCGGCTTGGAATAGTACCCCCAGTCAAGTTCCTGGCCCCATAGCCAGTATTGCGACTCGTCCATGAACAGGTCCGCCGTCGAAAACCACAACAGGACGGCGCGGTAAATCGCGAGCCCCAGAATGGCCACAAGGCCAACGGTCAGTGGGTTAAACCGCGTTTGCGTTGCGCTTTTCGGCATAGATCAACCAGAGATTTCGCGCATAAATCACAACCCCAGTGGATTGCCCCAGAATGAACACCGGATCCATCCGGTAGATTGCATAAGCCAGCAAGGTGACGCCGCCAACAATGGACAGCCACCAGAATAGCTCTGGCACAACCGACTTCTTGGCGCGCTCTGAGGCGAGCCATTGCACGATGAACCGGGCCGAGAACAACAGCTGAGCGACCAAGCCGATGCTGACCCAGACCAGCTCGGTCGTGCTTTCCACTTTGAAGAAAGTGAGCAGCGCTTCCATGCGATCAGTCCTGTGATGCCGGTGGTGCGGTTTCGGTTGCGCGCACCGTCTTGGCCCGGCGGATCAACCACGCCACTCCGAACAGATCATGCACCCCGACCAAGGCGCGCTGAAAATTGGTGTACTTGGAGGCACCGCCGCCCCGTTCGCGGTGCGATACGTCCACGTGCACGATGGCGTAGCCCTGCCGTTTGAACAACGCGGGCAAATACCGATGCATGTGGTTGAAAAACGGCAGCTCCAAAAAGGCATCCCTGCGGAAAGCTTTGAGGCCGCAGCCCGTGTCCCGCGTGTCATCATCCAGCATCCAAGACCGCAAGCCATTGGCAAAGCGCGAGCCCAACTTCTTGGCCCATGTGTCCTGCCGGTCCACCCTCTGACCGGCGACAAGGCCCAAGTGTTCAGGCGCATCAGCCGCGTCAAACGGCGCCACCAGTTTTGGTATCTCTGAGGGCGGGTTTTGCAGATCCCCATCCAAAGTACAGATAATCTCGCCATGCGCGACCTGAACGCCACTATGCACAGCCGCCGACTGTCCCCCGGCAGGTTTATGCTGCAGCAGGCGTATCCAAGCGAATTCTTTTTGCATATCAAGGATCAATTGCGCGGTCTTGTCCTTGGACCCATCGTCAACCAGGATGAGTTCCTTGCTGTCGATGTCCGCGCACGCAATGTCTATTTCGCGCACCAGCGCTTCGACATTGTCTTCTTCGTTGTGCATCGGAATGACGATGGAAAGCTTCATAAGGGATAACCTGGAGACCGGAGTTCTTGCCGCTGCGGGTGTCTATCACATTGTTTCGGGATGACCACCGGGTTCCTTTGCTATGCGTTTGTGACGGCGCGGCGCCACGGTGCAATCGGTCGGCCCGCTCGCCAAAGGAACAGCGCAGCAATGATCAACCCAAGCGCGCTGGGTAAGTATGTAAGCGGCCACAGGGCCGGTTGTGCCACGATCAATGGCGAAACCAGGCCGCGCAGGGCTTCAAGCACGATCAACAAGGTAAAGGCCACCAAAACCTGCGGCCATAACCCGAACCGTGAAAACCCACCGAGAAGCAAAGTGGCGAATCCGATTAACGCGACAGCAACACAGATCAGGGCCCAGCCGTTGCGCTCGTGCAATTCTTGCACGATCTCGCCATTCGGATAGCTGTAGCGCTGCATCAGTTCGTCGCGATCCCAGACAAGTTGCGTGGTTGGCAGTCCGCGCAAATCGGGGATCAAGTTTGTCTCTCGCGCAATCAGTTGAGAGATGTCGTAGGAAAAGTCCTGAAAGCTGGTTGTGGACAAACGCCGCGTCGCGACTTCGAGCCGCTGCGCCATGCCGTCCACCAAAATAAGCTTGGCAGCCTCACCCTGTCGCACCAGAAACCCACGCGCGCCAGTATATGTGACATGGGCTTCCGGGTCGCGACGGTCCGACACAAAGACCTCGTTCAGTGTGCCATCTTCGTCAATATGCCCGATGTAAAACGTGATCCCGCCTTGTATGTGCCGAAACCGGCCTTCGCTGAGCAAAAACGCAGCTGCGTCGATCGAAACTTCTGCTTCGCGCTGCTCCAACTGCAGGATCGAAGCTGGGCGCAACACATGCGTCAGCACGGCCATCATCAAAGCGGTCGTCACCCCAAAGGCCAGCACACCGCGGGCGACGCGCCATGGCGATGACCCAGTTGCCAGCATGACTGTCAATTCGCTTTCACGGACAAGCCTGTTGGTCACGTATACTGCTGCGGCAAAGACGGCCATCGGCATGACGGTTCGGATCAGCGTGGGCAGGGATAGGGCGGTGAATTCCAGGAAAACCAAGGCGGATTGGCCGCCGCTGATCAGACGATCGAACAGTCCAACTGCACTGTTGATCCACAGGACACCGACCAGGACCAAGCTGAAGAAGCCAAAGATCAAAAGCAGTTGTGACAGCAGATATCGATCAAACCGGGACAATCGGTGCAGTCCGTTTCTTTTTGAGATGCGTGGACCTTAGACCATTGCCGTCGAGACGGAAACTCCTGTCAAACATGCGCAGAGTTCGGCCGACGACACGCCAAGCATCGAAGATGTGAACGCTCTGCTGATTTTCAGCGCCGGTCGGGACTTGTCGGAATCTGCTCGGCCTCATAGGCTCGCATCAGCAATACCATAATCAGGCCAGCCAACGGCCAATGGGACATGTATTGGGAGTGAATAGATGAAAACCTTTGCCCTTGCTATTGCAGCGCTCGGCTTTTTTGCGACATCGCTGGCTGCGAATGTCTTGCAGCTGACTCCGGCGAACCCGCAGCCTACGGGGCTGAAAAAAGGTCTGGCCGTGCAGTATTCCTATCCATCGGACGTCAAGTCATTGCGAGATGCGCGCCGCGCCTTGGAGCGCCGAGCGGTGCCCGGGCCTGCATTGACAGGACTGGATTACCGCGACACATCGCCGGGCGAAAATGCGCTGACATCGAAGCAAGACCAGCAAGTGGTTGCGCGCATCACGGGGTACGTGAAATTCGACGCCCCGGGCGTCTACACAATCGACTTCCTGACCAATGATGGGCTCGATGCTAAGATTTCCGGTCAGAGGGTGGGATATTTTGACGGTCGTCAGACCTGCCAGGAAACCTTTGCGACCGAAGTCAATGTACCAGCGGCGGGTTGGTACCCGTTGGACATTGTGTATTTTCAGCGCCTGCAGACCTCTTGCCTGCACATGCGCCGTGCGCCCAAAGGCAAGCGCGTGAACTGGATGCCGAACGCTGCATTCGGTCACTGATACCGGTTTTCCCGGCACGGGCAGACTGAAAGACAAGGTTATCTCGCCCTCAGCAAGTGCGAGATAACCACCGTGCGTCTCGATCACCTTGACTTGTGTTATCGTTAACATGCATTTCATTCATGGGGCCGTGAGACAGCCCCAAGGGTGACTGTTGCGTGCCAAGCGGCGAGATGGGAGGAGCGATGCGACTGGGGTGTATCGGTGATGACTTCACCGGCTCAAGCGACCTTGCAAATACCTTGGCCAAACAAGGGATGCGTGTGGTTCAGTACACGGGCATACCCACCACGCCAGCAGATGCAGCTGTGGATGCGGGTGTTGTCGCGCTAAAATCCAGATCGATACCTGTTGCCGATGCGGTCGCACAGTCTTTAGCGGCCCTTGATTGGCTTCTGGACCAAGGCTGCGAGCAGATATTTTTCAAGTATTGCTCGACCTTTGATTCAACCAAAGATGGCAATATCGGCCCGGTTGCGGATGCGTTGGCTGAAAAACTGGACGCCCAGAAGGTCATCTTTTGTCCTGCGTTTCCGGGAACCGGACGATCGATTTACCAGGGTCACCTGTTTGTGAAGGACATGCTGCTGAGCGAAAGCGGCATGCAAAATCACCCGCTGACTCCCATGACCGACCCCGATATCCGCCGCTGTCTCGCAGCACAGTCGAAGTATTCTGTTGGCCATGTGGCAACGCCAGACGTTTTTGCTGGCCCAAGCGCCATCGTGGCAGCCTTGGAGCGCGAGCATACCGCCGGGCATCGGCATATCGTTGTGGACGCTATTCGCGACGCGGATCTTTTGGATATTGGCCGGGCCGCCCAGGGGTTGCCCTTGATCACCGGCGGGTCCGGAGTGGCTTTGGGGTTGCCTGAAGCATTCGGTTGCACTCCGGCGCCTGTGCCTTGGCAAGGCCAGTCCGGCAAGTCGGTGGTGCTGTCGGGCTCATGTTCGGTTGCGACGCGAGGGCAGGTGGCATATCACGCCGCGCGTCATCCGGCCCGCTGTATTCAGGCAGAGGACGTGATCACCGGTAAGATCACGGCGGAAGACGGGGCGGCGTGGCTGTTGGCGCAAGATGGGCTGCCGCTGATTTACAGTTCCGCCGATCCAAAGGATGTGTCGGCTGTGCAAGAGCAGTTTGGTCAGGAAACGGCCGCGTCGGCGCTGGAAGACTTTTTTGCCGAGATCGCCCGTTTGTGCGCTGACGGTGGTGTCGGCCGCATCATAACGGCGGGTGGGGAAACCTCGGGCGCCGTGGTAGAGGGCCTGAACCTTGGAACTTTGGCCATCGGTCCGGAAATTGACCCGGGCGTCCCGGCGCTGAGAGCGGGGCCAGACCTTGTCGTGGCTTTGAAATCTGGCAACTTTGGAACCGTGGATTTCTTTGAAAAGGCAAACAGGGTGCTGGCAGGATGAGCGAAACGACCCTTCGGGAACAGATTTGTTTGCTGGCAAAATCGCTGTTTGACCGGGGTTTGACCCACGGCAGCACAGGCAATATTTCTTCGCGAACCGAGGATGGCGGGCTGCTGGTTTCGCCAACCGGAACCAGCTTTGGTCGGCTGGATCCCGGAACGCTCAGCCGGTTTGATGCCGCCGGTCGGCATATCTCGGGCGCCGCGCCCACAAAGGAAATGCCACTGCACAGCGCGTTTTATGACACACGCAGTTCCGCAGGTGCGGTGGTGCATTTGCATTCCTGCCACTCGGTGGCGCTCTCTATGCTGCCCGACATCGACCCGGACAACTTTCTGCCTGCGTTGACCCCCTATGCAATCATGAAACTAGGCCGCGTCCGGTTGCTGCCCTTTTTTCTGCCCGGCGATCCAGCGATGGGCGAAGCGGTGCGCGGATTGGCAGGTAAACGGTCCGCCGTCATGCTGGCCAATCACGGGCCGGTCGTGGCTGGAAAAAACGTGGAGGCTGCCTGCAACGCGATTGAAGAGCTCGAGGAAACGGCCAGACTGACACTGATGCTGCGCGGTTTGCCCGCCAGGGCCTTGACCACTGAGCAGGTCAAGGATGTTGTGACCAGCTTCAACATCGAGTGGGATTGACGTGCAGTATTCGGCCAATCTCGGTTTCCTTTGGGCGGACCGATCTTTGCCCGACGCCATTGTCGCAGCGGCCCGCGCGGGCTTTGTCGCAGTGGAATGCCATTGGCCCTACCTTACGGCGGCATCGGAGGTCAAATCGGCCTTGGACAAGGTGCAACTGCCAATGCTGGGGCTCAACACGCGGCGTGGGCAGACAGGTGAGTTTGGCCTGTCCGCTTTGCCGGGGCGCGAGGCCGAGGCGCGCGCGGCAATTGATGAGGCTTTGGCCTATGCCGAGGCGGTCGATGCTGCGTCCGTACATGTCATGGCGGGCCGAGCCCAAGGAAAAGTCGCGCACCGGACTTTTTTGGACGCCTTGCGCTATGCCTGTTCCGCCACCGAGCGGCAAATTTTGATTGAGCCATTGAACGCGCATGATGCCCCCGGTTACTTCCTGACATCTACCACGCAGGCCCTCGAGATCATCGATGACGTCAGTGCCCCAAATCTCGCGCTGATGTTCGACTGCTATCATGTCGGCCGAAGCGAGGGCGACGTCTGCACACGCCTGAAGCACTTGCACGATAGAATCGGTCACATTCAGATTGCCGCCGTGCCCGATCGAGGCGCACCTGACCATGGCGAGCTACACTACCCGGCGGTGTTCCAAACCATTCGGGATTTAGGTTGGACCCGGCCGCTTGGTGCAGAATACCGTCCAAGTGGTGAAACGGACGCCTCCTTGGGTTGGATGAAGAGCCTATAGCCTTCTGCCGTCACGGCGCTTAAGCCGGTGTGTCTGGAAGCGTGATTGCAATGCGCAAGCCGCGGTCCGGAGCTGCAACTTCGATATGCCCGCCGTGTCCCTTGACGATGGTTTGCACGATCGCGAGACCGAGCCCGCTACCGGATGTGGCCGATACTTGTGAAAAGCGTTCCATAGCCATGTCGATTTTGTCGGCGGCGATCCCTTTGCCGTCATCTTCCACGACGATCTCGACTTGGTCACCGGTTCGTTTGGCACCTATCTGGACGCGCGTCATTTCGGGACCGCCATGCCGCAAGGCATTGTCAGTCAGGTTTGAAATCGCTTCGCGCAACATGGTTGGATCACCATGCAGGGTGCCCAAAGGCTCGGCGATGTCCAGCGCAACCTCGATCCGTTCTGGCGCAGCGGATCGGATCGCATGCGCCCAGCCACGTAGCGCGTCGGCTAGGTCGATGCGCTGATGCAAGGACACTGGGCTGATCGAACCTGCACGTTCGAGCGTCAGCAGTTTCTGCGCAAGGTCAGCCGTTTCGCGGGCAGCCTCCAAAAGGTCATCCGAGCGTGTCTTTGCCTCGACCCAGTTGGGAGCGCGGTCAACGGCTTCCGCCAGTGACAGGACCCCGGCAATGGGATTGCGCAGCTGGTGCGCGGCATTCGAGATAAAGTCGGCCTGCGCCGACATGCTTTGAGACACCTGCAAAAACAACCGGTTCAACGTGTCGACAATGCCGCGCACTTCGGTGGGCACAGGGCGCCTGATCGGCGATAACTCATCACTGGACCGCCGCTCAATCGCATCTTGCAGATCGAGCAAGGGACGCAAGCCCAATCGTACCCCGAACCAAACCACCAAAGCCACGCAGGCAATCAGGCTTGCGATTATGATGAAAGAGCGCAGCACCAGATCGGTGACAAAGGCCGCCCGAACCGACGTGTCCTGCCATACGGTGGTGGTGAAGATGCCACTGAAACCTTCGATCTCCGTCCGGGTCTGCAGACGGACACCGCTGACAGGCCGCCCAAGATAGGTGGCTGAAAAGTAGCTGGTGCCGGATGGTTCGGCGGTATTGGTCGGGATACCGACCGGCGGGGTGGCATAGCCTGCGACAATCACCCCATCCGGGGCATAGACGTGGTAAAACACCGGACCGCCTGATGTATCCGACAGGATTTCGCGTGTTTGCGGAGACAAAGCGTCACCGCCAGACAATGATACATCATGCGACACCGCCAGCGCCGCGGATAGCAAGCTGCGATTGAAGACTTCGGACGCAGTGAAGCGCGCCTGATTGACCCGCCATGCCCCGGCCACCGCCGCAATCAGCAGCAAAGGGATCAAAATGATCAAAGTCAGCCGGGCCCGCAGCGATAAGTGCCGCGTCATTGTTGAGACACCGTCAGGCTATAGCCCAACCCTCGGTGTACGCGGATCAGGATGTCGTATGCTCCCAAGCGTTTTCTCAGCCGAGAGATATAGACTTCGATCACCTTTTCATCCGTTTCGCTGCCGCTGCCATACACTTGGTCCAAAAGCGTGCCCTTGGAAACGGTACGCCCGTTGGCCTCTGCCAAAACGGCAAGCACTGTCAGCTCTCGCCTCGGAATGTCCAGTGGGGTTTGACCATCGAAAACCTGCAACGTGTCCAGATCCAGCGATAGCGGGCCGAGTTCGCGCAGGCGCTGCGGCGGGGTCTGCTTTCTGCGGCCTAGTGCCCGAACGCGTGCGGCCAGTTCATCCATGGCAAATGGTTTGGCCAGGTAATCATCGGCACCGGCGTCTAGTCCTGCGACCCGTTCGGCAGTGCTGGACCGGGCGGTCAACAGCACAACGGGCCGGCTGTCACCGGCGAGCCGCATGTCGCGCAGGATGTCGATGCCGCTTTTTCCGGGCAGGTTGATGTCAAGGATCACGACATCTGCCGTTTCTTGCGCCAGAAACGGGTTGGCGTCGTCACCATGGTGCAACACGTCTACCGCGTGCCCGTCGTCTTTCAAACGGTAGGCAATGCCCTTGGCGAGGCTGCGATTGTCCTCGACGACCACGATACGCATGGCGTGTTTTTTCTCAGCGATGAAGGCTTGGTGCAAGCTTCATGTCGCAAAAATCAATGCAAGGACGCGGGAGCAACCGCGTCTGAAGTGTCTGCGGATGCCAAAGTCGTCCGCATAATGGGAGGAAAACATGTCTCTATTCACAACCACCCGCCGGGTGGCCATGGGCCTTGTTGCGGCTGCTGCGGTAAGCTTTGCAACACAATCAACAGCTGGCGGTCACGGAATTGACCTGTCCGGCAAGACCGTTGAGTGGGTGATCCCGTTCTCGGAAACCGGTGGGTCCGCAAAGTGGGCCAACTTCTACGCGCCTTTACTGAGCGAGGCGCTGCCGGGTCAGCCGACCGTCGTTGTCAAGTTCATGCCAGGTGCTGGATCGACCAAGGGCGCAAACTGGTTCCAAGAGCAGTCCTATGAAGACGGTACCCTGATCTTTGGATCCTCGGGTTCAACCCAGTTCCCGTATCTGCTAGGCGACCCGCGCGTACGCTATGAATACAACGATTGGAATGTTGTACTGGCATCCGGCACGGGCGGCGTCGCGTATCTGCCGCCAGACCTTGCGAGTAAAATGGATGGGATGGACGCCACGGCTCTGCAAGGCGAAGACTTCATCTATGGCTCGCAAGGCGCAACGCGTCTGGACCTCGTGCCACTTCTGGCCTGGGAAATGCTGGGTTTGAATGTCGAGCCTGTCTTTGGCATCAAAGGCCGCGGTGATGGGCGCCTGATGTTCGAGCGCGGCGAAGCCAACATCGATTATCAGACGTCATCGTCGTTCTTGAAAGGCGTGACACCGCTGGTCGAGGCTGGCACCGCCGTGCCGATGATGAGCTGGGGTGCGCTCGATGCAGACGGCAATATCGTCCGTGATCCGACATTCCCGGACATGCCAACGTTCAAAGAAATCTGCGATGCGACGCCGGGCTGCGAAACCAGCGGCGAGCAGTGGGACGCTTGGAAAGCCTTCTTCGTGGCTGGCTTCCCAGCTCAGAAAATGGTCTTCCTGCCGGATGGTGCGTCAAACGACGCGATGGTGACATACACCAAGGCATTCGAAGCCGTTAAGGCCCGTGCAGACTTTGCTGAAATTTCGGCAGGCCGTTTGGGTGTTTATCCACAGATGACCGGCGCAGAGGCTGCCGGCGCATTGGCCAGTGCCACGCAGGTGCCGGATACAGCCAAGGCATTTGTCGTTGGCTGGTTGAAGGACCGCTACGGCGTTTCGCTGAACTAAGCAAAGCCATCTCGGGGCAGGCCGCTGTGCCTGCCCCGTTTTCTTTCAAGTCAAAAGAAAGTCGAAGCGATGGATTTCCTGTCGGTCGCCCTGCCTGCTCTTAACGATGCGGCAAGCTTGATCTTCCAACCGATTGTTCTGGGTTACCTGGTGCTGGGCGTGGTGATGGGCCTGTGCATCGGTGTGTTTCCGGGGCTTGGCGGCATCGCAGGTTTGTCGCTGTTGCTGCCGTTCATGTTTGGCATGGACCCTGTTTTGGGACTGGCCCTAATGATCGGTATGGTGGCTGTGGTGCCCACCTCGGACACGTTTGCGTCGGTTTTAATGGGGATCCCGGGATCTTCGGCCAGTCAGGCCACGGTACTGGATGGGTTCCCGATGGCCAAGAAGGGGCAAGCGGCACGGGCGCTGTCGGCGGCGTTCGCGTCGTCCTTGTTTGGTGGCCTGGTTGGCGCAACCTTTCTGACCGTTTTCATTTTGGTGGCGCGCCCCATCGTACTGGAGTTCCGCACACCCGAACTGTTGATGATCACCCTGTTTGGCTTGTCGATGGTGGGCATCCTGGCCGGACGTGTGGCCATCAAGGGGCTCGTCGCCGCCGGCCTGGGGATCATGGTCGGTACAATTGGCGAGGGCGACAGTTCGGGCGAATTGCGTATGGCCACATATGACATGCCCTACCTTGTGGACGGTTTGAAGCTTGTCATTGTCGGCCTTGGCATTTTCGCGATACCCGAAATTGTTGCGTTGTTGCGGCAGGACCGGTCCATCGCGGACCGCGCGCCGTTGGGCGGAGGGTGGTTGCAGGGCGTACGCGACTGGTTTGCCAACATCTGGCTGTCTGTGCGGTGTTCCATTATCGGTGTCGTGGTGGGCGTGATCCCCGGCTTAGGCGGATCCGTCGTCGACTGGATCGCCTATGGGCATTCGGTACAAACCACAAAGGACAAGTCCAAATTCGGCTCAGGAGAAATTCGCGGCGTGATCGGGCCTGAAAGCTCGAACAATGCAAAAGAAGGCGGCGGGCTTGTCCCGACATTGCTGTTTGGTATCCCGGGGTCGGGGTCGATGGCCGTGTTTATCGGGGCGATCGCCCTGCTGGGGTCGGGCAACATCGAGGTTGGTCCCTCGATGCTCAAGAACAATCTCGACATTACCTATGCGATTGTCTGGCTGTTGGCATTGGCCAACGTGGTTGGCACGCTGATCTGCATCGGGGCATCGGGCGGCATTGCCCGGCTCACCACTATTCCGTTCAGCCTATTGGCCCCGTTCCTGTTTATGATCCTTTCGTTCGCGGCGTTCCAGTCCGGTCAGGATATCAACGACCTGGTGGCGTTGTTCGCCATTGGCCTGTTGGGTATCATGATGCGCCGGTTTGATTGGTCACGACCGGCCTTCCTGATTGGTTTCGTGCTGTCAAACCCCGCCGAAACCTACGCCAACCAAGCCGTGCAGATTGCACAATCCCGGTTCCGCCGGGGATTTGAAGAAGGGATCGACTATATCTTTTCCCCAATCGTGATCGTGTTGATCATCATCACGGTCATCTCGGTTGTTGTTGGATTGCGACAGGCCAAAACCATTATGGCCGAAGGCGCAGTGGACGCGGGCACCAAACGTGCGCCGTTGATCTTTTTGCTGGTGGTTCTGGGCTATCTGCTGGTGGCGTACACCAACGCGGCGATGATCCCTGACTATGCGGCGGCAGACCGTGTTTTCCCCAAATTCGTGGCCACCGTGTCGATCATCGGTGCCGTCATTTTGCTGGTGCAAATGATGCTGAAGCCGGAAACAGATCCGCTCTTTGCAGACCGGGAGGCAGGTAACTCAGAAAACAACGCGCACGGTCTTTGGGCTACACTTGCTTGGTTCGCAGGGCTACTTTTGCTGACTTTCCTTGTGGGGTTCATTTTGGCGCTTGCAGTGTTCCTGCTGGGCTTTATCCGGTTTCGTGCCGGTAAGTCATGGGGCTATGCGGCTGTCTACACGGCGGCCGGCATCGCGTTCATGTGTGCCATGGCGGCCTTGCTGAACAGGGATTTCCCGCCGGGTCTGTTGCAAGAGTACGTGACGCTCCCATGGCCGCTGACCTAGGCCCGCGCAGGTTTCTTGCGCTGGCCGGGGATGGCATTGGCCCCGAGATCATGAGTGCAACCCTTCAGGTGCTCGACGCCGTGCGCCCGTGTTTGACGCGGCCGATTGAAGTCTCGGAAATGCAGATTGGCTTTGACGCGCTGAAGTCCGACGGATCGACCATTCCCGATCCGGTGATCGCCGCCGCCCAGTCAACTGACGGTGTGTTGCTTGGACCGGTGTCGCATAACGCTTATCCGCCCCGCGATGCAGGTGGATTGAACCCTTCCGGGGTGCTGCGCCGTGAACTGGATTTGTTTGCCAACATTCGCCCCGCGCGCAAATGGATCGGTCCAGAGGCCCCGGCCCGGGGACCGGTGGATCTGATCGTTGCCCGGGAAAACCTTGAAGGCTTTTACGCCGATCGCAACATGCATCTTGGCCCCGGGGAGTTCATGCCTGTGCCCGGTGTGGCCTTGGCCATGCGCCGGATCACAGAGCACGCATCCAGACGAATTGCCCAAGCCGCGTTCCAGATCGCCGAGACACGCACGGTGAAGCGCGTCACAGCGGTTCACAAAGCCAATGTCATGCGGGTGTCAGACGGCCTGTTTCTGGACACAGTGCGGGATGTTGCGGCGGACCATCCGGATATTGCATATGATGAAATGCTGGTCGATGCGGCTGCGGCTCATCTGGTGCGCGACGCATCGCGGTTCGATGTGATCGTCACCACCAACATGTTCGGGGATATCCTGTCAGACCTGGCCTCGGAATTGTCCGGGGGCTTGGGGCTGGCCGGATCACTGAATGCCGGACCGCAACACGCGGCGGCGCAGGCACAGCATGGGTCGGCGCCCGATATTGCAGGTCAAGACAGGGCAAACCCGGTTTCCCTGATCTTGTCGCTGGAAATGCTGTTGCGGCATTTGGGCGAACACACGGCGGCAGACGCCATCCAAAATGGCGTTGCGGCTTGCTTGGCAAAGCCCGAGACGCGCACCCGC
>CAWUIW010000057.1:0-13857 GCA_963922515.1 uncultured Rhodobacterales bacterium
GCGCAGTTCGAAATGGCAGGCAATCCGAGTGAAACTGAAATCGCCGGGGCCGTGCACGACCGGATCGATGCCGCTTGGCCGATCCTGGCCAAAAGGGTGCGAGTCGAGCCGCATTACGGTCGCGCCTTTGTTGATGCATTCGATCATATCGCCACGCCAGAGGACGTGACGATCGTGGATATTGCCAATGCGCTTGCGGCTTTCATGGCACTGGAATGGACCAGTTTTGACAGCCCGTTTGATCAATACATGGCGGGTGACGCACAGGCGCTGGATGCCGCGCAAAAGCGGGGTATGGACCTGTTTTTTGGCGCGGCCAATTGCAGCTCTTGCCATTCGGGTCCGCTTTTATCCGACCAGAGCTTTCACGCGCTTGGCCTTCCGGCCTTTGGCCCCGGACGCACGCGCAAGTTTGATCCCTATGCGCGCGATGTCGGTCACATGGGCGAAAGCGATGATTTGGCGGATGCATACCGGTTCCGCACCCCGATGCTGCGCAATGTGGCGATCACCGGGCCATACGGACACAACGGTGCCTATCCAACGCTAGTGGGCATCGTGCGCCACCATCTTGACCCGGTCGGTATGCGGGCCGCGTGGACGCCTGACATGGCGCAATTGCCAGATGTGCCTTGGTTGGCAGCGGGCGACTTTGTCATCCGGCTGGATCGGTTCGAAATGGCCCGTCAGGCCGCGGCGATCGACATTGAGCCGATCGCGCTCGCCGATAGCGACGTGGACGACATTGTGGCCTTTCTGCATGCGTTGACTGGCACGGACAGCGTCGACAACCCGCCTTTTGGGTTGCCGGGCGAGATGAAGAATTAGCGAGTTCTATTCCACAAACTCGAAGTGACTGGGCAGGTTCTTGGGGTAGGGAGTGCCACGCTCTTCGACCGATTTGTGCAGCTTTGCGCCGTCCGGGATGGGACGCGGACTGAACAGTGGCAGGTAAACGCCAAGAAACCCGGACCGGTTCGCGATCCCGCCACGAGGCAGTCTGCGCGGGATAAACTCCAGAATGGACCAAGCCGTTGTCATTGAATTGTGCAGCCTCCCTTTCGGATCCGGTTTGGAATACTTGTTGTCGTCTCCCTGACCCAGGACGATACGGTTGATCGTTCGCGGTTTCAGTTTTAGACCCGTCGATTTGATTTCATCTAGCATCCAGGCCAGCGGGAGTTTAGCCAAAGCGCCGTGATCCTCGGGATACCCGCCGCCAATGTCGCCATGAACGCCCGTGAACCACACTTCCTTGCTGTCCTGTGGGACAGCGCTGTCTTTGTCGAAAAGGTTGGGACGATACTCGCCGCCTTCGGGCCACAGGGTTGGCTGAAACATCGTACGTTCTTCGTTGATGGCCACGGCGTGCCGCACGGTCTGAACGCTTGAATTGGTCGATGTGAATGCATTCGAGCTGAGCCTGGGCAGCAAGCGTCCCGGTTCAATGACCGAGGCGACAGTATCAAAAAGTCCTAGGCAACGGATCGTCGGGCGATCGGTTTGCAGGATGCGCTCGTACAGCCGTACTTCAGCAAACACATCGCTATCGTGACCCTTACCCTCGTTTTTCCCGATGCTCTTGTACGCGCGATAGGCGTAGTCCAGCAGGTTCAGGTTTTCCTTGTTCATCAAGCCCACGCAATGGATGAACCCCGCCAAAACGCGGGCGGTGTATGCGCCCCGGCTGAACCCAAAGATATAGATTTGATCCCGGTGCGGATGGCGACCATCGATCTTGGGTCCTTTTTCGTAGTTTTCGACGATGAACCGATAGGATTCTTTGACGTTGCGATCGAGGCCCCAACCAGTTGCTTGCCCCCACAATTCAGTAAACTTGCGATAGGTCTGCGACCAGGCATTGTCCGCTCCAAACGTTCCAACGCCCGGATCATAGAACACGATCTGTGACTCGTCTTTTTGCAGGCATCCATAAAGTCGCAAAACGTTGGTTCTGTTGCTGGAGATTTCGTTCGACGTCCCGTCACACAGCACGACAATGTTCTTGGGCATTGAAAATCATCCTTGTGGCAGCACAATTAAAAGGGTTTGGGTGAATGTTCACATTCAACCCAAAGCCGTTTTCGCGGGTCTGTCAAGATTCCGGGTCGCAGGGTGTCAAATCGGCGAACCATCTAGGCAGTTCCATTCGCGATTTGTAGCGCAGTGATCGCGCGCGAACGTAACCGGATTTTTCATTTCTCACAGGTTGCTTGGCCAAGGTCTTGTAAACCGCGGCTTGTGCAGCATCCCAGTCTTCGAGCGGCATCTGACTGGCTTTTATGTAAAAGTTCGCTGCTTCCAATTCGGCATCGCGCCATGCCTTGCCGGGGACTCCCTTGGCCCGGACTGATGCCATTTCGATCCGGTGTTTGTTCGCGATGGCCAAAGCCGCGCGGTTGGCGAATTTCAGGTGCACCAGGTACACGCCGCGTGGCAGAACGAACGGCACGTCGCGCACCATGTCCGACGGCACACCAATTCCATGCAGTTTCATGTCCTGCCCGGCGCGCACGGCCCAGGCTTTGCTGTAGTGACCCGAAAAAATAGCGTTGCGGCGGATCGACAAGACGTTGACATCCTCAACGCTTGGCTCGCCGTCGAACTCAAAAAGGTTCATGCCCAAGGCAAAAACCGCGTTGGACTTTTGCCGTTTCAGAATGTCCTGTAAACCTGAGTATCGGGCCGGGTTCCAACAGATCAATTCGTCCGCATCGGTGCGGATGACCCAGTCGTAAACATGGGACAATCCAAGTTGGATACCGTTTAGCATACGATTCCGCGTGCGGTCGAACGCGCCGACTTGGTCCCGTGGCACGGTAATGATACTGGCGCCCGGGCAGATTTGGCTGATCCGTTCATCCGCACCATGCGCCACAACGTACAGGTTTTCGGCGCCCAGATGCGCCGAAAAGTGGCGATACCACTGGGCCAGCGCCCAATGATCCCGGTAGACCATGGTCAAGGCGCAAATCTTCATTAACGGTCCAGATCAGTAGTCGCGTTCAAAGAACATTCCGACACTTGTGTCCCCTTCGTTGTCAACCGATCCTTTCAAGGTGAAGGATTGGGTGACATCGAGGTTGATGTTCAATTCCGTGTCGCCTTGGGTGTTCACGATGACATCGGTGTAGATGTTGTCTGACAGGTATGCGCCCGCGCCCACGGCTGCATTGCCTTCGTCGTCGGTGGTCAGATCGAGGTTGCTCAAGCCCAGCCCCGATCGCGCGCCGTCGGTCAAACTGCCGCCAGATCCGGTCAACCGGGCAAAGCCTGCTGCAAGTTGTGCCACCTTGAGCGGCGACAAGTTGGTGAACTGATCCCCGAACACAAGCATCGCAAGCGCTTCTTCTGTGGGGCGCTCTGGGTCCGATGTGACCGTGATTTCAGGCGCGGTTGCAGGGCCTTCGATCAGGAGTGTCGCGGCGCCTTCCGATGTTTCGGTAGTTGCTGCAAACTCCAAAAACGGCTCCAGCGTGCCCAGAAGGCTGACAACTCCTTTTGTCAACTCAAGCCTGCGGGTAAGGAAATCCAGGCGTCCTCTGATCAAAGAGATTTCACCGGACGGGCGTATGTTAGCGGTCGTCCCCTCGATCTTGATCGAACCACCAAGTTCAGCATCCAACCCACGACCCCGCACAAAGATCTTGTTGGGCATTGAAACAACCAGATCCAACGCGATTGCCGGGCCACCGCCGTCCCTGTTTTCGGTTTCTTCCGCCACCATACCGGCATGTGCGCGTGTTTGGTAAACTGCAGCGGATTCTCCTTCATGGATCAGGTCGGGAATAGGGGCCACACCGGGCGCACCGCCGGCGCGGGCAACGTTGATTTCCGTCTCGCCAATGTCGATCTGGCCGGAAAGTGTCGCATTCCCCGTCAGCGGCCCGGCAACCCGCACACCGCCGTTCACAATGGTTTCGTAAACGACTTGGTCCGTCAGGATCATGTTCAGGAAACGCATGTCGATCGTGCCGTTGAACGGTGCCTGTAACTGCACAGGTCCATCTATGCGAAAGCCGCCGCCGGTGCGCAGATCGCCCGCCAGCGCAACCGAGGCTTGGCCCCCGTTCAACGTGACCGCACCGCCAAACGCTTCGATCGCGTTTTTAATCTGCGGTACGGCAATCGTGACTCCGGACATTGAAATGTTGCCTTGTACCGAGTTTAGCTCGGGTGGGCCCTGCACAGCCAGATCGAACTGCAGCGGGCCTTCGAGTGAATTGGGTTGAATGAAACTGTTCGCTGCGGCCAACTGAACTTGACCAGATGCGCGCATGTCCGCCGTCGTCGTGGCCTCATCATAAGTCCCGGTCAGGGTTAAAGTGCCGCTGGCGGGTGTCTGACTGCTCACATCCACCGTCCATCTGCCGGTTTGGCGCTGGGCAGAGCCTTGTGCGGTCAGCGTGCCCGGGAAGCCCGGTAAAAGCCGTTCAGTCCGTGGCATCGTTGCATCAAACTTGATGTCCGCGCCGCCGCCATCGGTCAGTGCACCATCCAGCAGTGCCCGAATATCGCCGGGTCCGGCAAACTTCAGGTCACCGGACCAATCAGTGCCACTTGCGTCGCGATTGACTTGCCCGTTCAGAGTTGCAAGTCCGGGCAGCTGCGGCACAAATGCCTGTAGGCGGGGAACCTCGGCGTCATAGGTGACGCGAATGGTACCGCCTTCTTCGACCGCACCGTTGACGTCAGCGCGTATATCGCCGGGCGCTGAAAGCGTTGTTGTCCCAATCCACTGGCGGCCATCGTCAGACCGGTTGACGTCGCCGCTGAGATGCAAAAGACCGGGAAGTTGCGCCACAAAGGTCTCCAGTTGCGGAACAAGCGCCCGATACGTCAAAGAGGCTGGACCATTTTGTGCGTAGCTGCCTTCGATGTTGGCGGATATCTCTTGGGGTGCAGTTGCCCGCAGGACACCCGTGTACGAGGCTCGGTTCAAATTCGCGGCGCCATTTCCCCAAACGCGGGCCTCCCCCGCCAATTGCGGCACAAAAAGCTCGACGCGCGGCACCTGTGCGAAATACGTGCTCTCGGCGATGCCCGCAGCTGTCAGGGTCCCCCGGATATCGGCCAAAATGCTTGCTGGGGCATCCACTTGAACATGACCGGCCCAGTCTTGCCCAGTATCCCGATTGATCTGACCGGACACTCGCGATGCGCCGACCAGTTGCGGCACGAAAGCTTCGGTCTGCGGCAGCTCGGCAAGATAGGTCACTTCGGCGGTGCTGGCATCGGTCATGATACCGCGAATGTCGGCGAAAATGTCTTGTGGCGCGTCCATGCGCACGGTTCCGGCCCATGTCCCTTGCGCCGTATCCCTTTGCACGGCCCCGTTCAGGCGCGCGGCGCCGGGCAGTTGCGACACGAATGTTTCCAGCTTTGGTACGGCTGCACGATAGGTCACGGCGGCATCACCGTTTTCTGCCAGCGTACCGTTCAGGCTGGCCGAAAAGTCTTCGGGTGCGGCCACCTCGACTTGCGCAACCCAGTCCGACTGGGCCGTCCGCCGCTCTAGCGACCCATCCAGCTTGGCCAACCCGACCAATTGCGGCACGAACCGTTCTAGTTCGCCTAACACAGCTTCGAAACGAAGGTCTGTGGGCCCAACCATGGCGAACGAGCCGTTCAGGTCGGCCGCAAGGGCACTTGGTCCCTCTACACGAACCACCCCCTCGAATGCCTGCGCATTCACGTCCCCAGTCAGGTTACCCTCGAACGTGGCAGGTCCGATCAATTGCGGAACAAAAGCTTCCAGTTTGCTCAACGCTGCAGAAAAGTGGGCATTTGCGATGCCATCGGCGTCCAGCTGCGCGGCGACATCGGCAAACAACGCATCCGGCCCATCGACGCGCAGAGTGGCTTCCGCCGCCCCAGTTCCGCCATTGCGCTGGGCCTGGCCAGCAAGTGTCACCGGCCCTTCAAGTTGCGGCACAAACCGTTCCAGAGCGGGCAGTTCGGCTGCATAGTTTGCGTCCACATCCCCGTTTGCGCCAAGCTCAGCATCGATGTCTGCAAACATCTTCTCAGGCCCATCAAGCTGAATTGCGGCTTTCCAGTCTTTTGTTTGTGGGCTTTGCGCCAGCGCGGCGGTCAAGGTCGCGGCGCCGGGATACTGTGGCACCAGCAATCCAAGATCGACCAACTCTGCGTCGAAATCCAGCGTGGTGCCGGTCGTGCGAACCGCACCGGACCCCAGCGCGGAAACCTGTGCCCCGTCAATTTCGAACCGGCGCAAGGAAATCCCGTTGGCCCCCCGGGCGGCATCGAGAGTGATCATGGTTTCGCCCGCCAAAAGAGCATCTGCTTCGGACACGCCGACCCGCAGGTCGGTGGCGGACCCATTGGCCACCAAATCAAATTGACCGCCCAGCGGTGCGCCTCTGCCTTCGAGAGAAGCGCTGATCGCGCCACTCAATGGGCGTCCGGCCAACGCCGCAAAGCGCGACAGGTCGTTGGCATCCAATTGCGCCTGACCATTCAGTTCGAAGCCACTGTTCAGACCATTGATGCGCGCGGTAGCCGTCGCGCGGAGCCCGGCGGCCGCGATGACAAAGTCGTTCAGTCCCAACGTGCCATCGCCTGGTAGATCAAAGGCGCCGTCCAAGGTGATGTCAGTTCCAATCGCGTCAGACAGAGTCGGGTCGGGCACCGCCAATCCCTGAACCGCGGCAGAGACAGTGCCGCTCATTTGTGCGCCGTCCTGCATTTCAATCTGTCCTGCGCCACGCACTGTCACGTCGTCCAGCGTGATATCGGGGCGGTTCAGTCCACGCATATCCAAGGTCAGCGCCCAGCCTTCGCCCACCGCTGCGTCAAAGCTGCCATCGAGGTGCACCGCCTCGATGGTGGTTTGGCCGCCGGTCACGGGCAGAACAATGCGGCTTTGGCCCGGCAGCGGCTGAATCGCTCCGGTCAGCCGCACCCTTTCAGGTGCGCCGCCCGCAGCGATTGCCAAATCGCCGTCGATGATCATGGCTTGCGATGCAAGCGACAAGGTATCGATGGTTAGGCGCCCATCTGTCCCGCGCGACCCCGCCACATCAAGCGCCGTATCCGCGCCAAAAAACGCATGAAAATCAGGCTGCATCAAGGGTCTGAGATCACCGCTCAGTTCGGCGCGAAAGCCAAGGCCGTCATCGCCCCCGTCCGTGGCAAGACCAAGGAGTTCAACTTCTCCGCCGACGCGGCGCACGCCGTTTGTTGAAAGTGCGATATCGGTCAGAAAGTCTTCGACTGGGCCTTCGCCCTTCGCGGTAAATACCACGGACGGCCGATCGGGAATGTTCAAAACGTTGGACAGAAGCCCGCCCTCCGCCTCTGTCAACGTCACATCCAACCCGATCGTCCGCGTTTCGTTTGCGTAGCTGGCGTTCAAGGTCAGCGCATCCCCGACGCGGTCAAGGCGATTGACCGACAGGGCCGTGTCCAGTGCGCCACCGGCCAGATTGAGTTTTCCGTTCACCGCAAGCTCGGCCGCGGTGCCCAGCAACTCTTCGCCCAGCAAGATCTCGCCGATGTCGAACGCGCTGATCTCGATGGCGACGGGCAGGTCCGGAAGGGCAAAGGGTTGCGCTTCTGGGTCGGGCAATTCGACGGGCGCATTCGGGTCAGGCAATGGGGCGCGAGCGATTTCGATACGGTCTGCCGACAAGGTATTGACCGAAAATCGTCCGCGGATCAAAGCCAGCCTATTCCAGTCCAGCACCGCGCCGCTTAGGGTCAGCCATGGTCCGTCGGGATCGGACACGACCAATTTTTCAATAGTGGCGCGAGAGCTCAGGGCACCTGACAGGCCGACAACCTGAATATTGCGGCTGTCATTGGACAGGGTGTTTTCCAACAGCCGCACCAGGGGGCCGCCAGCATCCTCGTCTTCTTGTGCCGTCAGCTGAGCTGCAAGCATGCACCAGACGGCAAGTACAAACCAAATCAGGCGTGTCAAAATGCTTGTCCTATGCCCAAGTAAAACTGCAACCCGTCGCCATCATTGTCGCCGGTGACTGGCACGGCAAGGTCCAAACGCAGCGGTCCGATCCCGGCAATATCATAACGGACGCCCAGGCCTGCGCCGGAATGACTGGCCGATGCCTTGTCGATGAAGCTGTCGGAATCCACGGCGCCGTAATCATAAAATCCCACAATCGAAATCGCGCGGGTAACCTTGGTCCGGATTTCCGCAGACAAACCAAGAAATGACCGCCCGCCCGCAGTTCCGTTGCCGATAGGAACGCCCAGCGTTTGATAAGGTTGGCCTCGGACCGTGCCTGCGCCACCCGAGTAGAACAGAAAGTCAGGCGAGATGTCGGATAGCTGAGGTCCAAACACTGTGCCCAGTTGGATGCGGCCGGCCAGAACAACGGTATCGTTGGCACCAAAACCAATGTACCCGCGCCCATCCAGCACAGCTTGCATACCGGACTCGGTGCCATTCAGACCAACAAAGGGCGTCGCGCGCGTGTCCAGATAGTATCCGGATGTCGCGCTCACCTTGTCGTCGCGCTTGTCCCACTCGATGCGAGACGGGAACATCAGGAAATTGAACGGTCTGTCCGATCCAAACACATCGTCCACGCTGGCGGTACTGAGCGAAATACCAACTTCGCCAAACAGGTCCTCGTTGAAAATGCGCCGGACGCCGCCGCCGATCTCTGCCCGAGTGGTCGAGTAGTTGGGCTCGTTCAATCGCTGAATCTCGGCAATAAAGAACTGGTCATAATCGGCGCCGAACCGGGCCGGGCGTTCCAACCTTGCCCCAAGGATCCAGTCAATTGCCTCGCTGCCGCCGATATTGCCCACACCGGCTTCAATCCGCAGCCGTTCGGCTCCGCCAAACAGGTTACGATGCATCCAACGCGCGGTCAGGTCCAAGCCTTCGGTCGACGACACTTCTGCGCCGAACGTGATCCGTCTTTTGAGCCGCTCGGCCGTGATGATCTCGAAATCAAGCGTATCATCGGGATTGGCCGTGTCCGCTTCACGGATGGCGACCGAACGAAAGGACCCTGTGCGCTGAAGCCGCGAGCGGACCGTGCGGATATCTTCGGGGTCATAGATTTCGCCAGTTGGAAATCCCGCGATCCGCAGGATCGCATCTGTGCGCACGTCCACGTTCCCGGTCACAGTTGCCTTGCCAAACCGAAGTTGGGGCCCCGGCGTGACCGTGAGGCGTGCATTCAATTCGCTGGATCGATGATCCACGCGGATGTCCTGACCTGTGACGTCAGCTTTGGCGTGTCCGGCATCGCGCCAACTGCTCACGCTTTCGACGGCGGCATCGCGAATGGCCGAGGTCGATGCTGGTTGGCCCGTTGCAAAGGTTTCCGGAAGCTCGGTCTCCGGTGCAAGCGGGGCAACTTCGGTTGTCCCAAAGACGAACTTGGGCCCCGTGTCGACGATAATCTCGATTTTGGTAATGTTAGATGGCGGGTTCAGTGGCGGAATATCCGCGGCTTCGCGACCATCAATGCGGATTTGAACCACAGGGCCAAAATAGCCTTGGTCATAAAGGACACCGACCAGTGTGCCATAGTCCGACAGGGCGGCGGCCACGATTTCTTGTTCGCCTTCGATGCCTTGGGCTTCCGCGTTCATCGTCAACGATGCCGCCGTCAAGCGGTTCACCAGCGCTTCGGGAGCGCCAGGCGCTGTCAACGCCGTTTCGGCCGCCCACGCATCTGCGCTCAGGAAGCTTGCCAATACCGCCGGCACACTCAAAAAACGAAACCCAAAGCGTGTGGCAGCGCGCATCGCGGTTTCCCCAATTCAAACTCAAGTCCGGGAGAGAGTGCCCACGCTGACATCACGCGAGTCACGTCCCCTTGGTCGGCTTACAATGTACGGATCACTGTCTTGACGCAATGCGTCCTGCGCCGCTCAAACCAGCAAAATCATTCCCGTCCAGCCACCAGCCAGCAGGACCGGAAAAAGCACGCGGCATGCGCGATCGATGCTCAAGGCCAACTCTTCTTTACCATGCAGAACAAGTCGTCCAGTGATCAACGCCTCTATGATTGACAAAAAGACCAGAAGAATGGCCCAGATCACCATTTTGTCCAAAGTGGTCAGATAGCCGACGGGCGGCAGTTGCCCGCCCAAGGCCAAGTTGAACGCAATCGCGGTCAGCATGGATGTTGCACCGATGCCGATCTGGAATTCGAACCGGCTTGGGGGCACCCAGAAAATGACCCAGGACATCCCGACCACGAAGATCAAAAGCAGCATCACGCGGTACACATAGAATTCAGGGCTGCGCGCGGCATGGATAGACAGCGTCGCAATGGACAGGATCTGTCCGGTCGCTTCGATTTCACCCGGTTCTGCCTTGATCGACACTCCGCTGATGTCCCAGCCTTCGATGTTGAGGCGGTTGGCTATCCACGTGTTGTCCGGATCCGCGACAAAATTCACGTTGTCCTGTCGCTCGGCCAAGGTCCCGATCAGGATTTTGAACTCGTGGGAATCAAAGGGGAACTCGCGCAGGCTGTGATAGCTAGAGATGTGTCCGGTGGCACGTTGCAAGTGTTTGACCCGCCCGCCCGGATCGACTGACACCTCGTTCAGTGCGTTTCGGAACGACAAGCGCAGATTGGACGAATTCAACAATTGCAGCCGCGGTATCCAAACCTCGCTGATTTGAAAGCGACACCCGGAATACGCTTCCAGCCGCGGGTCCAACCATTCGGTCGTGAACAGGATGTCGACGTCAAGCTGTTGACCAACATCGTCCACGCCCATCAGGTCCGCCACGACCATACCGATCTTAACATCGACGGGCGCACCGTTTGCAGCCGGTTGAACATCGGTCCGCATTTCCATGTCTTCACAGGCGGCCAGCGCGACAGAACTCAGAAAACAAAGACCAAAAACGATGTGAATAAGTTTTATCAACACGTGACAGGCACGCGCGGTGCAGCTCCGCCAAGCATCCCTTGTTGGCATCCCTTCTTCCCCCGTTTGCGTCGGTCTCTTGGGTCGCAGTGGCAAGCGAACAGACCTTGGCCGCAATATTGGCACGCCTACGGGACAAAACCACGATTCGTTGCGGCTTTGCGCTTCACGAGCCGCTGTTGCGATACCATCGGACAATGGCGGCGCGATCATCGGCTTCCATGTAGGTGATGTTTGCCGGAGGCATCGCGTGGCTGACGCCGGATTGCAGATATATCGCCCGGGCGTTCCGGGCCACATCGGCTTCTGTTTCCAGCAAAACACCCTTGGGCGCCCACAGGATGCCCTGCCAGACAGGTTCCCGGGCATGGCACATCGAACATCGTCCGAGCACGATGTCATGCGCCTCGGAAAACCCGTCTGCCGCGACAAGCTTTTGCTCTTGCGGTGTCAGGGCGCGCGCGTCTTCCTCATTCAGCGGTGCGTACATCGGTGCTGTGGACAACCAAACAATCGCCAGAAAGATCAAAGCAGTGGCAGCCCATGTCCACGTTGGATTACCGGCCCGGGCATGACGCGTGTTGAAATAGTGCCGGATCGTGACGCCCATCAGGAAAACCAAGCTGGCAATTATCCAATTGTGCTCGGTGGCAAAGGCCAGCGGGTAGTGGTTCGACAGCATCAGGAAGATAACCGGCAAGGTCAGGTAATTGTTATGTGTGGATCGCAGCTTGGCGATCTTTCCATACTTGGCTTCAGGTGTGCGCCCGGCCTTCAGATCAGCAACAACGATCCGTTGATTGGGCATGATGATGAAGAACACGTTGGCCGTCATGATCGTTGCCGTAAACGCCCCGAGATGCAGCAGTGCCGCACGCCCAGTGAAGACTTGGTTGTAACCCCAGGACATGGCAACCAAAATCGCAAACAGGATCAGCATCAGAAGCGTGGGTTGTTCGCCCAGTGGGCTTTTGCACAGCGCATCGTACAGCAACCATCCCAGTCCAAGAGAAGCAGCGGAGATGACAATGCCTTGCCATATCGCCAAGTCTGCCTTGTTCTGGTCTATCAAGTACAACTCGGCACCCGCCCAATAGACGATCATCAACAGGGCAGCGCCGGACAACCACGTGGCGTAGCTTTCCCATTTAAACCATGTGAGGTGGTCGGGCATTCGTTCGGGTGCGACCAAGTATTTTTGAACGTGGTAGAACCCACCCCCGTGGACCTGCCACTCTTCGCCGTCCGCCGGACCGGGAATGTTGCGATTGAGGCCGAGATCCAAGGCAATGAAGTAAAATGACGATCCTATCCACGCGATTGCCGTGATTACGTGCAACCACCGAACGGCAAAGCCGATCCAGTCCCAGAACACGGCCAGATCATACATCGATACTCTCCACCACCAACTCTACCTGACTTAGGCGATGCCTGATTTAGCCGGAAGTCCAAGACCTTGCCAAGCGGACCATCGCGCCGCGACCTGCCCAGACAATAAGCAAAGCGTTCCGTCAACTGCCGCGATAGGTCGAGTAGCCAAACGGCGACAGCAAAAGGGGCACGTGATAGTGGGCCTCTGCGTCAGCCATGCCAAAGCGGATCGGGATCTGATCCAAGAACAGTATATCGTCGGTCGCAAGATTGGCTGTGCGTAAGTAGTCTCCTGCAAAGAAAACAAGCTCATAAGTGCCGGTCTTGAACTTTTCCTTCGGCAGAATCGGCGCGTCGGTGCGACCATCTGCATTCGTTGCCATCTCGACCAGTTTGCGATGCGAATTGCCTGAGACCCGGTAAAGCGCAATTTTCACGCCCGCTGCGGGGCAGCCGCGGGCTGTATCCAAAATATGGGTCGTTAGATATCCGGGCATCTTTGGTTTCCTTCACACAAACACGGGTGCATGGTGCAGGGAAACCTCGAAGACGCAAGACGGGAGAGACAGAGATGACCAGATATCCCCGCGACATGATCGGCTATGGTGCAACCCCGCCCGATCCCCAGTGGCCGGGTGGGGCGAAGATCGCGGTGCAAATCGTTCTAAATTATGAAGAAGGCGGTGAAAACTGCCTGCTGCATGGGGACGCAAGCTCCGAGGCGTTCCTGTCGGAAATCGTGGGGGCCGCAGCGTGGCCCGGTCAGCGTCATTGGAACATGGAAAGCATCTATGAATACGGTGCGCGCGCCGGCTTTTGGCGGTTGCACCGTATACTCGGTGATCTGCCGGTCACCGTCTACGGGGTTGCCACCGCCTTGGCGCGTTCGCCCGATCAGGTCGCAGCGATGCAATTGTCGGGGTGGGAATTGGCCAGTCATGGCCTCAAATGGATCGAGTACAAAGATCATGACGCCGAGGCCGAGCGCGCAGAAATGACCGAGGCGATCCGCCTCCACACAGAGGTGACCGGTGTCCGACCGCGGGGCTGGTACACCGGGCGCACATCGATGAACACGGTGCGGTTGGCCGCGGAAGAGGGCGGTTTCGAATATGTGGCCGACAGCTACGCGGATGACCTGCCGTATTGGCAGCGGTTTGGCGACCGGGACCAACTGATTGTGCCCTACACGCTTGACGCCAATGATATGCGCTTTGCCACCCCCCAAGGGTTCAATGCGGGCGATCAGTTTTTCTCTTATCTGCGCGATACGTTCGACGCGCTTTACGCCGAAGGGGTAGCGGGTGCGCCCAAGATGATGTCGATTGGCTTGCACTGCCGCCTGGCCGGGCGGCCCGGACGGGCCTTGGCGCTGCAACGCTTCCTTGATCATGCCCGCAGTCAGACGGGCGTTTGGTTTGCGACCCGGTTGCAGATCGCCGAACACTGGACAGCGACCCATCCACCTGCGCCGCGCCCGCGACCTTCGCAAATGCCTCGGGCAGAGTTTGTTGCCGCCTATGGTGGTGTATTTGAACATTCGCCTTGGATCGCCGAAGGAGCCTTTGGGCTGGAGCTTGGAGCAGCGCATGACAC
>CAWUIW010000058.1:0-13679 GCA_963922515.1 uncultured Rhodobacterales bacterium
ATCCTGATCGTCGCTGTCGTCCGACGACTCTAGGTCTGCAAAAATCTCTTCTTCTTCCGGCAAATACGCCGCTTCATCTTGCAATTCTTCTGGCGCGGCTGGCTCGAAAACCTCTTCTTCTGCGAAAACGCTGGCTTCGTTCTGGTCCTCCGCATCCAGACCGTCCAGTGCGGCGAGATCGTGCAGGTCCTCTTCGGAAATCTCGGCTTCGGCACCATCGTGGTTATTGGCGATTTCTGCTGCAATGTTGGCCAAAGTGTCGTCGCTGTCGTCGGTGTTCTGCGCGTCGGTTGTATCGGTCAGCACGGCTTCTGCCATTTCAGTCGAGTCAGGCTCGGCCGTATCAGGCGCAGGCATCTCTTCTTCTTCAACGGCCTCTTCAGCGTCCTCGATCTGCACCAGCTCTTCGGCGACTTCATTCCGCCCGGTATCGATCCGGTTCAGGATGCCATCAAGCTCGTCCAGTTCTTCGGTTTCTTCCGCTTCAATGGAGTCTTCGGCGTCTAGAACATCGTTCAGTTCAGTGGCCGTCCGGGTCAGAAAGCTTTCGGCATGCTCATCTTCCGAATAGTCAGGCGCGATCATGTCCGTCGGCTTTGTGGCAACCACCTCGCGAATGCGTTGTAGTTTGTCCGCTATGCTGCCGGGCACGGCGGTTTGCGCTTTTACTGGTTCCAGAATCTCGGCCGCAACGGGTGTTTCCGCTTCTACAGCAGGTTCTTCAATCTGGTTGTCATCTTCCGCCTCAGAGGCGGGCTGTGGGACGGGTGCCGCCGCTTTAGCCTGCAACGGCGCCGAGGCGTCGGCCGCCCGCAAAACGATTTGACCGGATTCTTCATGTGCATCCACGCGGCGGGCGATTTCGCGCTGTGCAATACGCGCAAGCATCTCGGTATCCGGTTGCGGTGGCTCTGCGCCGAAGTACCTGTCATCTGCGGCAAGATCCCGGAAATACTCCGCAATTGCCTTCATTGTGCCAAACGAGTCATCAAATCCTTCGAGCGTGCACGAAAACGTGCCGTATGAAACGGTCAGGATCTTATTGTTGGTAACCATCGGATGCTCATCCTCTGAAACTTTGACACAAACTATTTCAGCTGCCTAAGGCCAAAAGCGGCTCGAATCTGTGCCTAGAACCGTATCATTTTGTGTTCATATTGTGTCCCACTTTAAAAAACGCCAAGACGGGCGGCATGAACAAGGTCCTCTATCAATCGGATCATCCGGTCACGCTGGTTGGCGGCGGCGATGCGCCTGCGCGTGATATAGATGACAGTCTGTCGCTCGCGCCTGGTCTGGTCGCAGCGGACGGTGGGGCGCGCGCGGCGCTATCGGCAGGGCATACACCCAAGGCCGTGATCGGCGACTTTGACTCGATCGATCCGGAAAGTCGTGCACGGATCGCACCTGAGCTTCAGTTCAAGATTGCCGAGCAAAACTCGACCGATTTCGACAAGGCCCTACGCAGCATTGCGGCACCGCTTGTTATCGGTGTCGGCTTTCTGGGCGCCCGGGTAGACCATCAGTTGGCCGCGTTTTCCACATTATTGGCCCATGCACATCGGCCCTGCCTTTTGCTGGGTGCGAACGAAATCGTGTTTCATGCGCCGCCCAGTATCGTGTTGCCCACGGAACCGGGGGATGTCGTTTCTCTGTACCCGCTGGTCGAGTGCGAGGGGCGGTCGACCATGTTGGAATGGCCCATCGACGGATTGAATCTGTCGCCCGCCGGGCAAATCGGCACGTCAAACCGCGCGCTTGGGCCCGCTACGCTGGCGGTGGCGACACCTGGGTTGCTTGTGATCGTGCCGCGGATGCGTCTGAGTTCGTTGGTGGCTCAGATGATGGCCCCGAACGCGCCGCGATGGCCCGCTCGCGCAGGATGATGTAAAGTCCAGCCGCGATCGTGACGCAGATACCTGCCGCGGCCAGCCCATTTGGCAGATCGCTGAAAATAAGCCAACCGAAGAAGGTTGCGACCGGGATTTCCAGATACTGCATGGGCGCCAGCGTTGCGGACGGCGCGAAACGCAACGACCATGTCATGAGCAGATGGGCAACGGTTCCAAGCAATCCGATCGCCGCCAACAGGAAAAGTTGGTACCCGTTAGGAGCGATCAACGCCAAGACGCTGACGCCTTGCGCGTTGCCAATCAGAGTCAGCGGCAGCAAAAAGCCCACGGCCATCACGCCGCTTACCGCCTGCAAGCTGATTGGGTCGATGTCCTTGGCTATTTGACGAGTGGTCAGCATGAACAGCGAAAAGACAATGGCCACCACAAGTGGCAACAGGGCTGGCCAACCAACGGCCACAAAGCTGGGCTGGATCACCATCAACGTGCCCGCAAACCCGACAACGCAGGCCCCGACCCGGCGCAAGCCCACTTCTTCGTTCAGAATGAATTTACCCAACAGCAGCATGATGAAAGGCATCACAAAGGCGATCGCAACCGCGTCAGCCAGCGGCAAGTATTGCAACGCGGTGAACATTGCGCCGATTCCGATGATGTGAAGCGCTGTGCGAACAATGACCAACCGCAGCACGCGGCCCTGCATGCGCCAAGCGAGTTTGGTGGCCCAAACAATGGGGATCAACAGAACTGCCTGAACAAGAAATCTGACCAGCAACAATTGGCCCAAGGGGACTTCTTGTCCCAGCAGTTTTGCGACGGCATCCCCCATGGGCGCCACAACGCAAAAACCGAGCATAAGGAGGATGCCAAGAACCGGCTGATCGTGCTTCATTACCACTGCACCGTATGCAGCGAAATGGCGTCAGGCAAGTGCAGGTTGTGGTGCGAACGGTCTTTCGATCAGCAATTGGGCACATTTACAGCAAGACCGCCCAACGACGTCTCTTTGTACTTTTCACTCATGTCTGCGCCTGTTTGCCGCATTGTTTCAATGCAGGCGTCCAGCGGAACAAGATGTGTGCCATCGCCGCGCAGGGCCAAACTCGCCGCCGACACCGCTTTGATCGCTCCAAGCCCGTTGCGCTCAATGCACGGCACTTGAACGAGTCCCTTAACCGGGTCGCACGTCATGCCAAGGTGATGCTCTAGCGCAATCTCGGCGGCATTTTCCACCTGTTGAGGCGTGCCGCCCATCACGGCACACAGACCTGCTGCCGCCATCGCGCTGGCGGAACCGACCTCGGCCTGGCAACCGGCCTCTGCCCCGCTGATCGACGCGTTGTACTTCACCAGTCCGCCGATCGCAGATGCTGTCAGCAGAAAATCTTCGACATGCGCTGTCGATGCGCCGGGCACGTGATCGAGGTAATATCTCAACGTTGCCGGGACAACGCCCGCGGCCCCATTGGTGGGGGCGGTGACGACTTGGCCGCCCGCTGCGTTTTCCTCGTTCACCGCCATCGCGTAGACGCTCATCCAATCATTGATGGTATGCGGCGCTGTCAGGTTCATGCCGCGTTCGGCCATCAGGGAATCGTGGATGTCCTTGGCCCGCCGTCGCACGCCCAACCCGCCGGGCAGAGTTCCATCCGTGGTCAAACCCCGATCGATGCAATCGTTCATCACGTCCCAAATACGAATGGTGCCCTGGCTCAGCTTGTTCTGGCCGATCCGGCTGATTTCATTTGCCCGTTTCATGGCCGCGATGGATTTGCCCGATTGACTGGCCATGTCCAGCATTTCCTGTGCGGACTTGAATGGGAACGGTACCGGCGCGCCGTCTTCGGTATCTTTGCCTTCGGCCAATTCCTCTTCGCTCATGACGAAACCACCACCGATGGAATAGAAAACTTGCTGCAGGATCACGTCTCCCTGCGCGTCCAAGGCCATTAGGATCATACCGTTGGCATGACCAGGCAGGGTACGGTCATAATCAAAAAGCAGGTCGCGTTTGGGATCAAATTGCAGTGGGGCCAGCCCCTTCGGTTCAACGGTGTTTGAGGCTTCAATTTCGCTGAGCGCGTGCTCCGCGGCTGCCGCGTCATACGTGTCCGGGGTGAACCCGGCGAGACCCAAGATGGTCGCCCGATCGGTGGCATGCCCAACGCCGGTAAAAGCCAAAGAGCCATGCAGGGAGGCGCGCAAACCATGAGCGGTAAAGGGTGCCGCGCGCATCATGTCCAGAAACCGGGCCGCTGCCACCATTGGTCCCATCGTGTGGGATGACGACGGACCAACGCCGATCTTGAACATTTCAAACACTGACAAAAACATCTAAAGCGCTGATCCTTCGGGTGGGTTGGGGGTGTGTGCGGCGGTGAAAGGCCGAGCGCCCAGGCCTTCGGCGTCGGCGACGGATCTGGCTGACGCGCGGGTCTCGACCCTTTTGGCAACCTCATACAGCGCCGGGTGGTTTTTCCAGTCGAACCAGGCCGTGCCACTCACCGGATAAATCTGCGCCCATCGCGCACAGGCTGCAACATAGAAGTCCAAAATGGTTGGGGTCGCAGCCCCCAAAAAGTCAGGTGCCGTTTCGGCAAGGTCATTCAGCAGGGCAAAACGGCGCGGCAAAACCTGCGCCATGCCTTTTCGCAATGCCAGTTGATCTGTCGCGGACGACCCGATGTACTGCGCCGGGTAAAACAGCAGCCGCAAACCGGCATGCAGCGTGTTGGACACGAAGAAAAGCCATTTCAGAAACGCGGCGCGGTTTGCAGTGCCCGGGGCAGGCGCCAGCGCGCCATGTGTCTCGGCCAGCCACAAGCCGATGGCCGCAGTTTCAAAGATCGGCCCGCTCGGTGTCTCCAAAACCGGGATCAACCCGTTCGGGTTCAGCCTGCGGTACCCTTCCGATCTCTGTTCTTTTTCCCGTCGATCCACCAACTGCGCGCGATAACTCACGCCCAGCTCTTCCAGGGCAATTCGGATGATCAGCGATGCATTGTCGGGCGCGTAATGCAGAACATAGCTCATGATGGGGTAGATAGGGCGTGCCGGTCGTCTGAGCAGCCCAAAAAACGACAATCAGGACGTGCCCTGCGGCGCGGCCTTCAGTCTTCGGCAAGCCACGCTTCGGCAGCGTCTCGATCACCGCGTTCAAAGCTTTGGATCGTCAAACCCGGAAACAGGGCACCTTCGATTTCGGCCACTTTACGGACCCACGCCGCATCACTGAGAACCGCGCATCGCCGAAACTTGCCCACCAACGACAAGAGCTTTGGCAGCTGTCCCAACTCGACCATGATGGCGCCTGCGGTCGGAACCGAGACGTCGCCGATCTCGTAATACATGACGCCGTCTTCGATCTCGGTTGACGCTGCAAAAAGTGCGTTTAGCCCGTCGCGCATTTCCTCGGCATCAATTTGACCTTCGACATACAGGTCCAATCGATTGGGTGACGCGTGCGTGATGTTGAGCATGATCAATCTCCTGCTGCAGGTGGCCGTTTCTGCACCGCCCCAGCCACGGGCGCATCGGGCTGGCAGTACATCGGGATAAATCCGCGCGTTTTTGGGGTGCGCCCTGCTGGTGCGGTGTCTATAAGTGTCCTGTCCCTAAGGAGTATACCGCATGTCGGGCGAACTGTCCCCTATCGACAAAGCCAAATTTGTGGCCGCAAAACGCGCGGCCGACCTTGTCGAAGACGGTATGCGGGTCGGATTGGGCACTGGCAGCACTGCGGCGTGGCTGGTGCGGTGTCTGGGCGAACTGGTGCAGGACGGCGGCTTGAAGTTTCACGGTGTGCCGACCTCGACGCGGACCGCGGAATTGGCGCGGGATGTAGGGATCGAGGTCATAAGCCTGGATGAAGCCAAGTGGTTGGACATCACCATTGACGGCGCAGACGAATTCGACAGTGATCTGAACTTGATCAAGGGCGGCGGCGGCGCTTTGCTGCAAGAGAAAATCGTGGCCACGGCCTCAGACCAGATGGTTGTGATCGCCGATGTCGGCAAAGAGGTCGAAACGCTGGGTGCGTTTCCCTTGCCGGTCGAGGTGATACCTTTCGGTTGGCAAACCACACATGCGCTGATCGAGGAAACGCTGATTTCCATGGATGTGCTGGGTCGGACCGGCACTTTGCGTATGAACGGCGATGCGCCGTTCATAACGGACGAAGGAAACTACATCCTTGATCTGCACTTGCAACGGATCGGAAACGCCCGCCAACTTGCAATGGTCATGAATCAGATGCCGGGTGTCGTTGAAAATGGCCTTTTCATCGATATCTGTGACACGGTCATCATCGGCTACGGTGACGGCCGCGTTGAATTGCGCGATATAAATGAAGGCACTGTAGAGCATGATCGGCTGGAATTTGTCGAAAGTGACAACTTGTTTACCGATCTGGCTGACTGAGGATATCATCTATGAGCTTTGACTACGATCTTTTCGTCATTGGTGGCGGATCTGGTGGCGTGCGCGCCGCGCGTGTCGCTGCGGGCGAAACCGGCGCAAAGGTCGCTTTGGCGGAAGAAGATCGCTATGGCGGGACTTGCGTCATTCGCGGCTGCGTCCCCAAGAAGCTGATGGTCTTTGCAAGTGGGTATCGCGGCTTGATGGAAGACGCGGGCACGTACGGGTGGGATGTGTCAACGGGCGATTTTGACTGGACAAAATTCCGCCCGCGCCTGGAGGCCGAGCTGGACCGGCTGGAGGGCGTATACCGCAACCTGTTATCCGGATCCGGGGTCGAAACCTTTGATGCGCGGGCCGTGCTCAAGGATGCACACACGGTGGAGCTGTCTTCGGGTGAAACCAAGACAGCCAAGCACATTCTGATCGCGACCGGCGGACGACCGGTGAAACCTCAGTTTCCCGGAGCCGAGCTTGGCATAACGTCGGACGACATTTTTCATCTGGATCAGTTGCCCGGATCGATGTTGATTCTGGGTGGTGGCTATATTGCTTGCGAATTTGCAGGCGTCATGAACGGCATGGGCGTTGACGTGACACAGTACTATCGCGGCGCACAAATCCTTCGGGGATTCGACGATGAAGCCCGCGGTCTGATCGCCACCGAAATGACCCAAAAGGGGATCGAGATCTGCACGGGGTCCAATATCCTCGAGATGCGTCAGCACGGCGACCAGATATGGGTCAAAGCCACCAATGGCGACGAGCGTCTGTTCGATAAGGTACTGTTGGCGACCGGGCGGTCGCCAAATGCGGACAAAATGGGCCTTGAGAACGTGGGAGTCGAACTGGGGCGCGGCGGACAAATCGTTGTTGATGCGTTTAGCCAAACGTCGGTTCCATCGATCTATGCAATCGGCGATGTAACCAACCGTGTGAACCTGACGCCCGTGGCCATTCGAGAAGGAATGGCCTTCGTGGAAACTGTGTTCAAGGGCAACCCGACGCCGGTGGACCACGAGTTGATCCCAAGCGCGGTGTTCACGCAGCCTGAGATGGGCACGATCGGATTGAGCGAAGAAGATGCGGCCGAACAAGAGCCCATCGATGTCTACGCAACATCTTTCAAGCCGATGCAAACGTCTTTCATCGGTCGGCCTGACCGAATTTTGATGAAGCTGATTGTCAGTCAGGCGACACGCAAGATATTGGGTTGCCACATCGTCGCACCTGCTGCTGGAGAGATGATCCAACTGGCGGGCATTGCAGTAAAAATGGGCGCATCGAAAGAGGATTTCGACCGCACCGTTGCGGTACATCCAACGATGTCGGAAGAAATCGTGACCATGAGAACACCGGTGCGTAGCGCTTGAAATTGAGACCAAAACGCACAGGTTGAGGCAAAAGCGGCGCTGTGCGCCGTGACACAAAACTAGGGAAGAAAACGCGATGGCGGGAAATAGCGGCGGCCCCTGGGGGGGCGGCGGTTCCTCCGGAGGAGGAAACAGAGGCAACAACGGGTCCGGCGGCGGCGGCGGCGGTGGCGGTGGTCGTGGCCCGCAAGGTGAGGGACCGCAAATCCCCGAAATCGACGAGCTGATGAAGAAAGGCCAAGAGCAACTGCGTGTTCTGATGGGTGGACGAGGCGGTTCTGGCGGAAACTCCGGGCGTGGCTCGGGCGGTGGTGGTCCACAATTCACGCGCGGCACGTTGATTCTGGGCGCCGTTGCAGCCGTGGTGATTTGGGGGCTTGCCAGCTTTTACACCGTGCGCCCCGAAGAACAGTCTGTCGAGTTGTTCCTTGGCGAGTTCTCTTCTGTTGGCGAACCGGGTCTGAACTTTGCGCCATGGCCGGTTGTGACGGCGGAAGTTATCCCGGTGACCCGCGAACAAACCGAGGATATCGGAACCGGCGTGCGTGGGTCAGATGCCGGCCTGATGTTGACTGGCGACGAAAACGTTGTCGACATCGACTTTCAGGTCGTTTGGAACATCAATGATCCGGCCAAGTTCTTGTTCAACCTGCGCGACCCCCGCCCAACCATCCGGGCCGTATCTGAATCGGCGATGCGGGAAATCATCGCCCAGTCTGAGCTGGCGCCGATCCTCAACAGGGACCGCGGTGTGATTGCGGACCGCTTGCAGTTGCTGATCCAACAGACCTTGGACAGCTATGACAGCGGTGTGAACATCATCCGGGTCAACTTTGACAAAGCCGACCCGCCCGAGCCAGTGATCGACGCATTCCGCGACGTTCAGGCGGCGGCACAGGAACGTGACCGTCTGCAAAACGTGGCCGACGCCTATGCCAACCGTGTGCTCGCCGAAGCGCGCGGTGAAGCCGCGCAGCTCTTGGAAGAAGCAGAAGGGTATCGTGCCCGGGTGGTGAACGAAGCGCAGGGTGAAGCGAGCCGCTTCAGCGCGGTTCTGGACGAATATTCAAAAGCGCCGGAAGTCACACGCAAGCGCCTGTATCTTGAAACCATGGAACAGGTTCTGAGCGAAGTGGACAAAATCATCCTCGACGAACCCTCTGGTGGAAATTCGCAATCGGTGGTGCCTTATCTGCCATTGAACGAGCTGCGCCGTGGATCCAATTCAAGCGGAGGTACGAACTGATGCGTCGCGGCACCTTTTTTCTGCCAATCATAGCGATCCTGGTCGCTGCCGTTCTGTCGTCGATCTTTATTGTGGACGAGCGTGAAAAAGCGCTGGTTCTGCAGTTTGGTCGTGTCGTTGCGGTCAAAGAAGAGCCGGGTCTGGCTTTCAAGATCCCGTTGATCCAAGAAGTTGTCCGTTATGACGACCGCATCCTCAGCCGCGATGTTGACCCGCTCGAGGTGACACCGCTGGATGATCGTCGTCTGGTTGTCGACGCCTTTGCACGCTATCGGATCGCTGACGTGAACCAGTTCCGCCAAGCTGTTGGTGTGGGTGGCGTCGCTACCGCTGAAAATCGACTTGATTCGATCCTGCGCGCCGAAACCCGGGAAGTGCTGGGCTCGGTGACATCGAACGATATTCTCAGTTCGGATCGGGCGGCCCTGATGCTACGCATTCGCAATAACGCGATTGCCGAGGCGCGTGCGCTGGGCATCGATATCATCGACGTGCGGCTGAAAGCCACCGACCTGCCATCGCAAAACCTGTCTGCAACGTTTGACCGGATGCGCGCCGAACGTGAGCGCGAAGCGACAGATGAACGCGCACGTGGTAACGAAGCGGCGCAACGTGTCCGGGCGCAAGCGGACAGAACGGTGGTTGAGTTGGTATCCGAAGCGCGTCGCGAGGCCGAGATTATTCGCGGTGAGGCGGATGCTCTGCGCAACAATATCTTCGCCGAAGCCTTTGGCCGCGATCCCGAATTCTTTGAGTTTTATCGGTCGCTTACCGCCTATCAGCGTGCGCTGCAGGGCGAAAACTCGTCGATGGTTCTCAGCCCTGATAGCGAGTTCTTCAATTACCTGAAATCGCCGACAGGGGCATCGAGTTCAGACTAATGGCCGGTGTTTTGCAGGCCATTGGCTTGGTGATGTTTGTAGAGGGGCTGGCTTGGTTGCTGGCCCCTTCGCTTATCGAGCGCATGTTGGAAGTTCTGAGAGAATTGAGTGAAGCGCACAGGCGCCAAGTCGGTCTTCTTGTCGTTGTCAGTGGCTTGCTTCTTGTTTGGGCCGCGCATCAGTTGGGAGCCTCATTGTGACGTGAGAAATGTGTCATGTGCTTCACAGGCAATTGACACAACCGGAGCCCGACGCACCTTTATTGTTGATCTTTGGCAACACTAAATAGGCGCATGACACGTGCAGAACGCCTGCCACAATTAAGAATAAACTCGAATAGGAGATGAGGATGCAGCCTCAAACACTTACATTCGCACGCGAGGATCGCACCGCGCTGCTGAAGGCGCGGGCCATCTGGCTCGGGTTTCTCACGCTTGCCTTCGTATTGGCGCAAGCCATCTTTGCGCAAGCCCGTCCAGACAGTTTGGCGCCGTTGGCCGAGGCCGTGAGCCCGTCGGTTGTGAACATCACCACCTCGACGACCATCGAAGGCCGGACCGGACCGCAAGGCATCGTGCCGGAAGGATCGCCGTTCGAGGACTTTTTCCGCGAATTTCAGGATCGGAACGGCAACAATGGTACGCGCCCGCGGCGTTCTTCGGCGCTGGGTTCCGGCTTTGTGATTTCAGAAGACGGTTATGTTGTGACCAACAACCACGTCATCGAAAGCGCGGACCGCATCCTGATCGAGTTCTTTGACGGTGACGAGTTGGAAGCCACGGTGATCGGCACTGATCCGAACACCGACATTGCGCTTTTGAAAGTCGATGCAGATGGGCCGTTGCCCTTTGTGAAGTTTGGTGACAGCGATACCGCGCGCGTCGGCGATTGGGTGCTTGCGGTGGGCAATCCACTGGGCCAGGGCTTTTCGGTCAGTGCCGGTATCGTCTCGGCTCGCAACCGCGCGCTGAGCGGTTCGTATGACGATTACATCCAGACCGACGCTGCGATCAACCGCGGTAACTCGGGCGGACCGTTGTTCAACATGGAAGGTGACGTGATTGGTGTGAATACGGCCATTCTGTCTCCGAATGGTGGATCGATTGGCATCGGTTTTTCCATGGCGTCCAACGTTGTGACCAACGTTGTCGATCAACTGCGTGAGTTCGGCGAAACGCGCCGCGGTTGGCTAGGCGTGCGCATTCAGGACGTGACCGAAGACGTGGCCGAAGCGATCGGCTTGGAAACAGTGTCCGGTGCCCTGATCACGGACGTGCCGGAGGGCCCTGCAAAGGAAGCGGGATTGGAAGCTGGCGACGTTATTGTCACCTTCGATGGTGTCGATGTTGAAGACACGCGGGCCCTGGTGCGTCAGGTTGGCAATACCACGGTCGGCAAAGCCGTCCGAGTTGTCGTGTTCCGCGATGGCGAAACACAGACTGTTCTGGTTACACTGGGCCGCCGCGAAGAAGCCGAAGGCGCCGTACCCGCCGCATTGCAGGATGAAGAAGCTGAAGAGGCTGAAACACTGAAAGAAGTGTTGGGCATGACGGTTGGCGTTCTGACAGACGAGCTGCGGGCCGAGCTGGGCGTTGCTGAAAGCATGGAAGGTCTGGCCGTCATCGAAGTGGATGAAACCAGTGAAGCCTATGAAAAAGGGCTGCGCGCTGGCGATCTGATCACGGAAGCCGGCCAGCAAAAAGTCACTGATCTGGAAGAGCTACAGGCCCGCATCGACGATGCCCGCGATGCAGGGCGCAAATCCCTGCTTCTGCTGGTGCGCCGCGGCGGCGACCCTCGGTTCGTCGCGCTCAGCCTCGAAAGCTGACGCGCCGCAAATTTGCCAGAAGTCGAGCCCGCCGCGGACTTGCCGTGGCGGGCTTTTTTATTGGTGTTCTATCAGTCCAGTCGCGTCGGCCAATGAATTGAGGCCAATGACCTTGGCAGCGATTGGGTTTCGGTTCTTCAAAAAGTGCCCGCTGTTGAACCGGCATCAATTGCCATCAACAGCGGGCGGAACGTGACTTAAAAATGGGTACCGTGTGCGTCGATGCGGTTCTGGGTGGCCACGAAATTGGTGTGACCTTGGATGATCCAGCCCATCACGCGCACCAGCGCCGAACCGGTTTTGGGGGCCGGAGCCACGTGCGGTTGGGAAAGTGTGGTGTTGATCGGGGTCATGGCAGTGATCCTCAGGTGAAATGAAGTTCTGTAATGAACACCCTCTTTATGCCTGCGAATCGCGCTGGAGTATGTGATCGGAGTTACACAAGTTTACCTTGCGTTATATGGAACTGGCGTCTGCAATGGCTCGCAGGCCCGGCCGATCCGTCAGTGAAAGCCCACCGCGCGACAGCTCGACAATGCCCTGTTTGCGCCAACTCGACAGTGTTTTCGAAACCGCCTCGCGGGTGGCTCCAACGAACTCCGCGAGTTCCGCTTGCGACAGGGACAGTTGCCCGATTTTTCCGGCCTTGTCTGGCGTGAGGTACAGGATCTTGCGTGCCAGTCGTGTCGGCATGGGCAAAAAGACTTGTTCGTGCAGTTGCTGGTTCATCCACCGCATGCGTCGGCCGGCCAGCGCAATCAGATCGGTGGCCACCGCCGGCTGCCGTTTCAACGCCTCCAGGATGTCGGCGTTGCGGACTTGCAAAAGGCTACAGGCGCCAAGCGTTGTCAGCGTGGCGGTCCGCGGGCCGGGGTCAAACAAAGCGATCTCGCCAAACAGATCGCCGGGCCGCATCACGTCAAGCGCGAGCTTGCGCCCCTCGCTGGACAAAACGGACACCTCCAACTGGCCGCTCATCACCGCATAAAGAGCATCGCCACGGTCGCCTTCGCTAAACAGGATCTCGCCCTTGTCGAGGACCATGCGGCGCGCCACGGATCCCAGCAGCTCTTTCAGCGGTTCAGACGCATCGGCCAGAAACCCGCCGGCAGGAAAAATCGTCGGCTTCATGCTGTCCCCTTCATGTCCCGGAACCAGTCTACCGGATCGGGAACATTGCTCAAGTGGGAGGGGCGATGGTCACCGCGGTCAGGCCAAGTTGTCGCGCGGCAGCGAGCGACAGGATACCGGAATCAAGACCCTGAGGTGCTTGGTACCGCCGAATGGCCGTGCGTGTCCGGGCATCCATTTCGCCCGTGATCGGACCGCTATAATGTTTGCGGACTTTCAAGGCCCGCTGCAGACTTGCCACAAACTCCGGCGTTACATCACCGGCGCAGGGGGTCTCGAACCAGGTTTCGCGTCGCTCCTTGACAATCTGCTGACGCGTTTCGGTCTTGTAGATTGCCGGTTGCGTGACGGTGCCGTCCGCCATGATCTGAGGTGGCTGCATCATCACTTGATCGGTGATCGTTTCGATGATTGCTGGTTCGACCGCCTTGCCCCAACATGTACCCGGTGCAGCACCGGGTGGCGCCACTTCGGTCAGGTTTACAAGCCCGGGTTCACTTAGGCTTGGGATGTCGGGCGGTGCGCATGCCAAAAGCCCCGCAAAAGCGGAGATTGCGATAACAACGAGTCCGGGCCGTGACATGCTCGTGCCTCTTTCGGGCGATTTTCTTTTCAATATCGCAGTTTTTGCAGAAAGGCAAAATCATCCGGTGCGTTCCGGGTGAACGAGCAAATCCAGCATCGCGGAGATATCCTCGATCTCTTCGGCAATGATGTGAGTGACACTGTGCGCACGTTGCAGACGACCGGTGACCCGCAGCAACCGCCCGGCAATCACAGCCCGGCGAAAGCGTTCGTACATCGCCCGCCAGACGATGATGTTGACCACCCCGGTTTCGTCCTCAAGCGTGAGAAAGATCACCCCTTTGGCCGTGCCCGGCCGCTGCCGCAGGATCACAAGACCGGCCACCGCAACGCGGGCGCCCTCGGGCGGTGCATCGAGCTGCGCGG
>CAWUIW010000059.1:0-13481 GCA_963922515.1 uncultured Rhodobacterales bacterium
TGCCACATCACCTCAGAGATGTTGATGCATATTGAGGATGGCGATGCTTTGGCAAGGGCTTTGGAGGACCCGCGGGTTAATGCCCTGTGCCTTGGCCCAGGCCTTGGACTTGGCGACCGGGAAGCCGATTTGGTTCGGATCGCATTGGACCAGAGCCGTCCGGATGGTGCGACAAGCCCAGAGCGTCGCGTTGTCTTGGACGCAGATGCGCTGACTTTGCTGTCTCAATCCGCCGATCTTTTTGATGCGCTGCACGATCAATGCGTTTTGGCCCCACACGGGGGAGAGTTTGGGCGGCTTTTTCCGGATATCACTGCAAAGCTGAAAGAACCGGCGACCAAGGGCCCGGCCTATTCCAAGATAGATGCCACGCGCGAGGCGGCGGCCAAAGCCGGGTGCGTGGTTTTGCTCAAGGGGCCTGACACGGTGATTGCGACGCCGGTTGGCACCTGTGCGGTCCACGCCGCCCGATACGATCGCGCCGCTCCTTGGTTGGCCACCGCAGGGGCGGGGGACGTCTTGGCGGGATTTATTGCGGGGGGTTTGGCGCGAAATCTGGGTCCAATCGGCGCGGCAAAGACTGCCGCATGGCTCCACGTTGAGTGCGCGCGCGGGTTTGGCCCCGGGCTCATTGCCGAGGATTTGCCCGAGATGTTACCGAAAGTGCTGCGTGACCTTGAGACTTAGGACAAGCGAGTCTGTTCTTTGGTCTGGGCCGGGACGTGCAACATCAGCCCGCTGACATAGATTACCGCAGCCGCATCAAAGATCGGGCACAACAACGACATCGGCCGAATGCCCAGATCAGTGACCCGTTGCCCATCGACCAAATGCGCCAGTTCGATCAGTTCTGAAGATCCCGGCAGCCGAACGCGATAAGATGCTGGCAGAACCACAGGCGCTTTGTGACCTGCCCGTTTCAGCACGCCCGCATGTACGCGCACAGCGGGTGCACAGGCCGAAACAGGCCACAGGTCGAGCAATCTGACATAACCGGTGTCCCGGCTGATGACGCGATCCCCGGACGAGAGATATTCGATCGGCAGGGCCCCATCGCTGGTCAAAACCACCCCGCCCAGCGGCAACCCCACCGCGGGATGATGTGTGTTGATAACTGTCGGCCCGGGGAATAACCCGGGTGACAGATCGAACGCATTCGATTCCATGTAAGTGCTCGTTTATTTGCCTGTTTTTTTGATAGGTTACGCGAATGCAGTGCGTTTGTCCCGGTTTTTCTACAGTTTTATCGGTTATCTGGTGCACGCGATTTCCGCTCGCATCCCAGCCAAGGCTTTGCTAAGGAACCGCGGCAGTCCGCAGCCTATGTTGCGAGACTGACGTGCGGGTGTGGCGAAATTGGTAGACGCACCAGATTTAGGTTCTGGCGCCGCAAGGCGTGGGGGTTCAAGTCCCTCCACCCGCACCATTACAATCGGCAAGCTGTGATCGCTCTTTTTACTTTCTCGTGTCGATGTCGTCATCGAACCGGCGTTGTGCGGCGTTCCGCACAAATTGGATGCGACCCGGTGAAGCTTGATCCCTTCAGGCGCTTGTGTTTCAACCGAGGCATTCAGTTCCGAAGCAAAGCAAAATTCTGAAAGACATCGCATGTCCCAAAACGTTTTCGACCTTGGCATCAATGAGTACGGGTTTCATTGGAATGACAACTACGTCAACCGGATGAACAACCGGGCGGAACGGATTTTCGGGATCGACCCTGCGATTATGGAAGGAGCGCGTATCTTGGACATCGGGGCGCGACACGGGTTTTGGTCTTGGGCTGCGCATCGGCTGGGCGCGCTGGAAACGCTGGGGATCGAAGGGCGCAAGGAAAGTGCGGACCGGGGTGACAGGTTGATGGCGGGGCTGAACCATCGTTTCTTGATCGGGAACGCGTTTGACGTCATGCCGCGCTTGGCCGAGTTGGGCTACCGGTTCGATGTGATCCTGAACTTGGGCTTTTACTATCACATCTATGACCACTACGGCATGTTGAAGCTGATGGATGCCTTCAAGCCCGAGATCATCGTGATCGACAGTGAAATCGACGATCTGGACGCGCCGGTTGTGCGCATTCGCCAGGAAAAGACCTGGAACCCGAACAACGCGATTTCAGAATTCGAAGGGCAGCAATTTTCGGCTGTTGGTAACGCCAGCCGCGGGGCGATCGAGATACTGGCCGACTGTTTCAACTATGATGTGACGTGGTGCGACTGGTCGAACCTGAGCAACACGGCGGAATGTGCAGACTACGTTGAGCGCCGCCGCTTCACCTGTCATCTGACCAAGCGGTAGGTGCCGCGTCAGGGCAGAAGCAGCAACCAGCCCCAAACGGTCAGAACCGACGCCGCCGTGCCGATCAGCACAGAGCTGGCAGCCACGCGCTTGGCGCGACCATACATGTTAGCGAAAATGTAAGCGTTGATCCCGGGCGCCATTGCGGCTGTCAGGACGGCAGACCGGAAAAAGTCGGTCGACAGCCCACTGACAGTTCCAAAGGTCCAGACAAGCGTCGGATGCACCAATAGCGAGACCACGCAAACATAGGCGATTGTGCGTAAGTCGCCTTCGGGCCGGTACTGCACCAGCACGCCACCCAATGCAAACAAGGCCCCCGGCAATGCAGCTGCGATGATCAGGTCCAGTGCATCATCCACAGCGCCCGGGATTGGCAGCTCTGACAGGTTCACAACAAAGCCCAGAACGATGCCGACGATCAATGCGTTCTGAAACATCGCGCGAAACACGGACCCCGCAAATGCCGCACCCGATTTGCCCCAGTTGCGAACCAGTTCCATTACCGTCACGCCGACGCCGTAGCAAAACGGGGCGTGAAATGCGATGACGGCAAAGTTGCCGGTCAATGCTTCGGTGCCGTATGCGCGTTCGGTGATCGGCAGTCCCAACAGCACCGAGTTGGAAAACAAACAGCAAAACCCGATGGCTACGCTGTCTTCCCAGTCGCGCTTGAACAGGAAGCGCGCGCCAAAAAGACCGGCCAAGAAGCACAGGCTGGCCGATGTGTAAAAGCTGGCCAGCAGCGCCGGGTCAAAACCCGCGGCCAGGTCAATTTCGGATATCGCCCGAAACAGAAGGCAAGGAATTGCGAAGCCTTGAGTGAACTTCGTGATCCCTTCGATATGACCTTGTGTGAACATTCCAGCGCGCGTGGCGGTGTACCCGGCGCCGATCACGATGAAAACCGGCAAGACTACGGTTATAAGCGTTTGCAGCATGTCAGACAGACACGGGATCAGATGCGCGCGGACGCGGGTTGGTTCGACGCAACAAGATCGGCAGGGTCGCTATTGGGTCGCACTTTCAATTGGAAGGGCCAGCGTCATGCCGTCATAGGCGGCTGTGACATTGTCGGGTGTGTCCTTGATCACGGCCTGATAATCCATGTCGATATGCATGTTTGTCAGGATGGCCTGTTTTGGGGCGGCCTGCGCGATCCATTCCAGCGAAAGGTCCAAATGCGCGTGCGTCGGGTGCGGCGTGCGCCGCAAGGCATCAAGGATCCAGATGTCGAGGTCTTGCAACGCTGGCCAGGCTGCATCCGGAATGCGCACCACATCGGGCAGATACGCAAGTCCACCAATCCGGAACCCAAGCGCATCGATCGATCCATGACCGACTTCAAAGGGATGAAATGGGATCGGACCCCCCGGGCCGTTGACTTCGAAAGGACCGTCGATGGTCTTCATGTTCAAAATAGGAGGGTAGGGCGAGCCTTCGGGCTGGACGAACGCGTAGCCAAACCGTGAAAACAGCGCATTTTGCGTGTCGCCATCGGCCCAAACCGGCAAGCGCGCGCGCATGTTGAACACAATCATCCGCAGGTCATCGATCCCGTGTACATGATCTGCATGTGAATGGGTGTACACAACGCCGTCCAATCGGCTGGTTCCAGTGTCCAGTAGTTGCGAGCGCAAATCCGGGGACGTGTCGATCAGGACCGAGGTGGTGCCCTCGGCGCCATCGCGTTCTACCAACATCGAGCAGCGACGCCGACGGTTCCTGGGATTTTCTGGATCGCAGTCCCCCCAATTGCCGCCAAGGCGCGGCACGCCACCAGAGGAGCCGCATCCAAGAATTGTAAAGCGCAACTGATCCATCAAGCGGCGGCCCTTTCCGGCCGCGTCTTCCAGAACAACCGCTCGAAATTTGCTTCGATCTGTGCCGCAAAGGCAAGGTAGTCCATCCCGAACACGTCCGCGGCAACGCGGGCGGTGTGTGCCACGTAGGCGGGTTCATTGCGTTTCCCGCGATGGGGTGGGGGGGCCAAATATGGGCTGTCTGTTTCGACCAGAACTCTGTCGATGGGTGCCGCCGCAAAGATATCCCGCAAGGATTGGCTTTTCGGAAAGGCGGCTATGCCTGACATTGACAGGTAAAACCCAAGGTCCAGCGCGGTCTTTGCCAACACGGCTCCGGACGAAAAGCAATGCATCACACAGGAAAAGGTGCCGTTCTGATGTTCTTCCGTCAAAATACGGGCCATGTCGTCATCGGCGTCGCGAGCGTGAATGATCAAAGGCAGACCCGTTTCGCGCGCCGCAGCGATATGCCTGCGCAACGCGAGCTGCTGCAGATCGGCGCTGTCGGCCGTGTAATGGTAATCCAGCCCTGTTTCTCCGATCCCAACGAATTTGGGATGGTCGGCCAGCGCGATCAGGTCATCGACGCCCACGGTCGGTGTGTCGGCCACCTGCATGGGATGGATGCCGGCAGCATAGAACACTTCGGGGTGCCGTTCCGCGATGGCCCGAACCGCGGGTTCATTTTCAAGCCGCGTGCAAATCGTGACCATGCGATGAACGCCTGCCGCTGTGGCATTTGCAATGATTTCGTCCAGTTGTCCGTCGAAATCAGGGAAATCCAAGTGACAATGGCTGTCGGTGATTTTCGGTGTTTCTGTCATGGCTTGACTAGCCCCGGTTCGCCTGTGCAACGGCGGTCTCCTGCATCTTGAACAGCGTATCTAGAACAAGTGCGGCGGGGTCAAGATTGACGGACTGGCCATGGCGCAGGCGGCTGGAAACAGTCAGCGCCAAGTCTGCCCATGCCCGCCCGGCAATCGCATCGGGCGCAAGGCGTGCCAAAACTGCATGTTCTTCGGTGGCCGCTTCTGCCGACAAGGCCGTCCCGGACGCCCCGGTCTGCGCCAGCCGGGACATCAGAACCTCGACCAAAGTGAGCAGAAGCTCGAACCGTTCTGCCGCGCCGCGCGCGGCCGCTGTCTCTGCCAGGGCCAGTGCCCGCGGGCGATCCAGTCGTGGCATGCTTCCAGCCAGTGCAACCAGTTCGCCGTACAAGGCCAGCCCGTCCAAGGACAGCAGTCTCAAGGCCATGCCAACGGACCCATTGGCGAGTGCAGCCAGATGAGCCAATTCGCCCTCGATGATCGTATCGCTTGCGGCGTTTTGCAAAGCGGTCAACATATCGTCGGGTTCAAGCGGGGAAAGCCGCAAAACGCGACAACGTGACCGGATCGTGGGCAGCAGCCGCGAGGGTTGATGAGAGACCAGCAACAAAGTTGTGCGCGCGGGGGGCTCTTCGAGCATTTTCAACAGCGCATTGGCCGCGCTGGTGTTCATTTCATCAGCGCTGTCGACAATGACGACCCGGCGCCCGCCGTCGGCAGATGTCAGCCCGAAAAATCGGCCAAGCGCCCGCACATCGTCGACCACAATGTCGGTGCGCAGGCGGCCCTGATCATTCAGGCTGCGCGTGATGCTGGCCAGCCCAGGTTCAGCAAGAGCTGCAATACGGCGGGCCACCGGATGTTCTGCATCGATATCCAGCGATGTGGGCGGCGGCGGTGCACCGAACAATCCTTGGGCCTCTTCGACCGGCGTGGCCAGAAGAAAGCGCGCAATACGCCAGGCCAAGGTTGCCTTTCCGATGCCCTTGGGGCCGGTCAGCAACCAGCCATGATGCAGGCGATCGCTGGAGTACGCCTGCAGAAAGTCTCGTTCGGCACGATCCTGTCCGAACAGTGCGCGGGTTTCCCGGGGATGCGGCGCACCGGGCGCTTGGTCCGCCCGCGGTGGAGCTTCGGTCATGCCAGCGACCCGTCGACAGCTTTGATCACATCCGCGGTCACCCGAGCCAGCGACCGGTTGCCGTTAATGACACGAAACCGGTCTGAAAACTCCTGGGCAAGGGCAAGGAAGCCTGCCCGCATCTGCGCCTGCAGCTCTGCGCCAAAATCCTCGAACCGTTCCTCTGTGCCTTGGCGCCCGAGTGCGCGGGACAAGCCCACTGCTGGATCCATGTCGATCAAAACCGTCAAATCCGGTTCCCGGCCAATGATCAGGTCATGCAACTGGTCCACAAGGCCCCGAAGATTTCCGCGTGACAGCCCCTGGTACATCCGCGTGCTGTCGGCAAACCGATCACAGATGACGATCTTGCCGTCGCGCAGCGCAGGCTCGATCAAGCGTTCCATGTGATCCCTGCGGGCGGCTGTGAACAACAGGATCTCTGTTTCAGCAGACCACCGGTCCGGATCGCCTTCCAAAACCAGTTTGCGGATTTCTTCTGCGCCGGTTGACCCACCCGGTTCCCGTGTCAGAACCACGTCGTGGCCAATGTTGCGCAGGTGATCGGCCAAGCAGCGCGCCTGTGTCGACTTGCCGGATCCGTCGATCCCTTCGAGTGTCAGAAAAAGGCCGGTCTTCACGCCTCCTCCTGCGGGCCCTGTACGACACGGTTCAAAAGGATCATCGCAACCGTTGCGATCCGACCCATAAACCCGCCAGAGGGCACATCCCTGTCAGCCACCAGCGGACGGCGGATTTCCGGTAGGTCGTCTGGTTTTATCACTAGTTCAGCAAGTTCCTGCCCCTTCGAAATGGGCGCTTCAATGGGACCGGAATACACAACTTGCGCCTCGACCGCGTCGCCTGCCAGAACCGGCAACAAAACTGTCAGATCTTCGCTCGGCATCAGGCCGACGGTTGGTTCGCGCCCCATCCAAACATCAGCCACTGCGATGGCCGCGCCGCCTTTGGCTATGGTCCTCTCCGCAAAATGGCGAAACGACCAGTTAACGAGGGCTTCAGCCTCCTCTGCGCGGTCGCGCACGCTGTCCAGCCCGGTCAGCACGAATATCACGCGCCGGTCCCCTTGCTGAGCTGAGCCTGTCAGCCCGTAACCGGCCTCTTCGGTGTGCCCGGTTTTCAGCCCGTCGGCGCCGATGCCCAATTGCAGTAACGGATTGCGGTTGCGGGTGTTCTGCGGCGCGCGTCCGTCAAAGGCGAACTCGGTTTCCGCAAATAACGGATAAAACTCGGGGAAATCCGTAATCAGCCGATCGGTCAGGATTGCCAGATCGCGGGTGGACATGCGGTGACCGGCTTGCGGCCAGCCGTTTGAATTGGTGAAGGTCGAATTGTTCATGCCCAGCTGCTTGGCGCGCTGTGTCATGAATCGTGCAAAACCAGCTTCAGTCCCGTTGGGCGAAAGGGCCTCTGCAATCACGGCGCACGCGTCGTTGCCGGAAAGCACGATGATGCCGCGCAAAAGGTCCTCGACCCGGACGCGGTCGGTGGTGTCAAGGAACATGGTCGAGCCGCCGTAGCTCATCGCATGGCTGGACACGGGCAGGCGCTCGTCCAAATCAAGGCGTCCGTCACGAATGGCTTCGAACGCAACATAAAGTGTCATGAGCTTTGACATCGAAGCCGGCGGCAGAGGTGTGTCTGCGTCCTTGTTCAGCAGCACCGTTCCGGTGGTTTGGTCCAGAACAAAGGCCGCACGCGCCTTGGTATCGAACGCGCCAGCCGGCAGAGCAAGCGCGACAACCACGCCAATCGCGGCAAAGCAGGTTCGGTACAGCAGGTTCATGGCGGGTCACCCTGTGAATCAGTTGGTCACGGCATACGCGTCAGAAAAGCCTGCATCCTGAATTTGTTTCAAGAGAGCAGATCGTTCAGAGGTGGTGCGCGCCGGTCCTACAATAACACGCCAGAACGGTTTTCCATTCAGGCTTTGTTTCAATACGGTGGGCACGACGCCTGCGTTGCGCATGTTGTCAGCGGTCCGGTTGGCGTTGGCCTCAACGCTGAAAATACCGACCTGGATATATGGTTTCTCGAGCGAAGATCGCTGAATCGGGGCTGGCGCCGCCTCGGTCGGTTCCGGAGCCGCGGGGGTGGACGCAGACGCGGCTGTGGTTGTGTCTGCCACTTCGCTGGCATCAATAGCCGCTGCGGCGACACCGGCGATGGGTTCCAGCGTTGTTTCTTCGACTGCGATCGCCTCTGGAACCGTTTCAGCCTCTACCGGATCCGGCGGTGTTTCTTCGACCGCCTCCCGTCGCAAGGCCGTGACGTTCAGTTGTACGGGCGCACCGGCCAGAACACCCAAGGCTGCAGCCGCGTCCGAGGAAATCTGCAGGCGCGGTCCGGGGATATCCCGTTCCCGCCGGAACAGGGCGCCAATTACGAATTTGTCATTCGTCGTATTGCGAATGATGACGCGCTCAGGCTCGCCCACATCGGGATGCGCGACCCAAACACCGCCGAGCGACGGCCGTCCGTCCCAAAGCCCGGCTTCGGTTACCTGGAACACATCCGGGGCTTCCACATCCCGTTCAATCAGTGTCGTGGACGGGCCGGAGGGCGTTTCCTCTGACGAGGCATTGGTCAGCCCGAGACCTTCGAACTCGTCGCATCCTGCCAGTGCCAGCATGACGCCCACGATGGCCGCGCGTCCGAACGCCGCTACACGAAACCCCAGATACCCGCTCATCACTGATGCCCTTTGCCTGTCTTTTCGAGGCTTCACTTCGCCCGAATGCGCCGATTTTTTGTGGTGGGTCGTGATGAACCCGTGCCCACGGCTTAAGCGGCAGCATAGCTGCACGGATGCGTCATGGAAAGGCCGCTGCGTCCGACAGGCAAGAATTCCCCGTCCTATGGCCTGTCCGCGCCCATTTCTGCTTGCCTGCGGGCGTGGCTCGTCCTACACCCGCGGTTCGAAAGACCATGACCTTTTTTGCGGGGAGGTGGCAGAGTGGTCGAATGCGGCGGTCTTGAAAACCGTTGAACGTGTGAGCGTTCCCAGGGTTCGAATCCCTGTCTCCCCGCCACCCAGAATCATTGTTTTTGACAAGAGTTCGGACCGGCTTTGAATTTGCGCGTGTTCTCCAAATGGAAGTGGCACGTGGACGCGGTTTTCGTGAAGATGAAAGGCAAATGTCACTCCCTCTGGCTGGCCGTTGATCCCGAAGGCGAGGTTCGGGAGGCTGCAGTGACAAAGCGCAGATAATCCGGCACCACGCTCTTGATTGTCAGGCGGATGTTTATTTCTAAGCTCCGGACGATTTGGCCTAGCAATCGATGCAGTCTATGGCTTCGCTTTTGTCGTCTTCCGCGGCCGTTTCTTCGATAAATTCGACGTCTTGGGGTACTTCGATTTCTTCGATCGGCAAAGCTGCCCCGCCGGTAGGGGCAATGCGCTCGTTTGAAATCCACAGAACTGCGCTCAGTTGGAAAACCCAGACAATCAAAAGAAAACCGGTTACTCCCAAAATGACCCATCGCATGTTGCGCCCGAGCAGCGCATCCACCAAACTTGGCGGTGGGTCCGGCATGGCGCTGTCTTGCACCCAGTCGCCCAGCATGGAAAACCGTTCACGGACGGCAAGCATGGTGTAATTCACGGCCAGTCCAACATTGGAGAAATTCAAGAATGGCCGGGCAGACCGGTCATGGTTCGTTTCGTTCAGCGCCTCGCGGACGTAGTCCAAGGGATTAAGTTCCAACACTCTGGTCAGCGCCACGAAATTCGCAGCCAGCAAGGGCATCAACAAAAGGGCTGCGACGAAGATCACAGTTTCAGGCGCTCTAAGCTGGTCCAGAGTGTCGCGGTCCAAGTCCATCTCTGTTCTGGGCCACATTTCCAGAACCGAGATTGAGAGGCCAAACACCCACTTCAGTAGGATCAGCACCGCGAAAGTTCCCAGGAAGGCAGTTGCCCAGACCGAAAACTGATAGGAGCGGTAAGGGATCTTGACATAACGGTTCCACCCGACCTGCGGGAGGGAGCAAACAAAGGCCATGACGAGGAAGGCGAGAAATAGGTTGGTCAGGTCGAAAATGTTGAACTGAGTGAAAGGGCTAGAACCACCCGTGTCCGACACGGGATACAGTTCTGCCGAAAAAAACAACAGCAAGCCCAAGATGACGGCTGCAGCGCCAAGCGAAGAAAGCGCAGCCACAGTCGAACGATTGGCGGTATCCCGGGCGTAATGCAGAAGAAGCAGTAGTGGAAGAATGGCGAAGAAAGCCACGAACCAGCTTGGGTCGGGGAAAAACTCGCGTCTGGGTGGGACGGTTATTCCATAATCCGAGATGTCCAAAAGGTCGCGGGGGAGCAAACCTGAAAACACATTCGCGATCACGGCCGTGTACTCCATCGACACAAAAGTCAGGAACAGCCCAAGCGACAAGGCGACGATGCTGGACGCGTGATCAAATCGCATTGCAGAAACCAGTATAGCCACAAGAACGATGTAAATCGCAGCGGAACTGCACCATCCCAAAAACACGACAACACCGTCGGGTGTGAATTCCGGAAACAGTCCCAGCGCCATTGTCACCGTGCACAAGGCCCCTAGAACAGCCAGAAACCCGATCTGTTGGCGCAAGGCCAAAACCGCCAGCAGAAGAAAGCCCCAGGTGACTGACGTGTTGAATTCATAAAAGACTTTGCCGATGTCATCGCTAAGAGAGAAACCCATGACCACGAGAACCGTAATGGCGGCATAGTCGGACCAGGTCATTTTGGCCTGCATCACATTGCGCAGGAATTGTGGCGGTTCGGCCCCAAGGCGAAACAGCAGAACCGCCGACAGAAGTGCGGCCAAATCCACAAAAATGACCTTGTTGGCAATCGGGATCAAGCCAAAGCTGACCAGTGCGATGACGGATATCGCTGGTAGGTTGCCCCGGTTTTTGTAGTGCAACTGCAGCAGCAACACACCATAGCCCTGAATGATGATAGCTGCTTCACGCAGGTCGTACAGCAACGCGACGATGACCAGCAAAATGACCAGCCACGCCATCAACCATGGCGGTGAAATCAACTGCGATGTTATCCGAATGGCGCGGGGCGTATCTTGGTCGAACTCTGGCGCTTCATTCATTTTTTGTCCGCCCGTTTGGAAGTGGGACGTTCAGTCAGCTCAACCTCGAAATTACCGACGGTCGCGGCTCGCACCCGGGCAAGCGTGAGCGGGATTTTGAGGAAAAGAACGGCCCAAACGATGAGCATGACCATGAAGCTTTGATAGAATATCTGTATGCCATCGGCCTCGACCGCAAGCGCAAGCGTGGGCACAAGTTCTGACAAGACACCTTGCATGATCATCACATCCGCATAGCCGATAGCCAGCAGCACCAAGGCCCGGAGGCGCATGCCATGGCCGGCCAGAAGCAGGATACAGCCGGGGGCAAAGATCGCAGTCAGAACCTGGTCTTCGAATTCGGAAAGAAAGTAGCACGTGACCCCCAACGCGCCCAAGCTGATCATGAAATCAAACGAGAACAGCCCAATGGCCCTGCGCACACCGCGGCCATCATCGTTGGTGCGTGCCGTCTGCAAGATCATGGCGCTAAGGACGCCCAGACTGATCCACATGAATAAAAATGGCGGGCCAAGGATAACGTCAGGCGCGACCTGAATGATCGCCACACTGCCGACAACAAGCGGAATGGTTCTAAGGAACCAAGCGGTTTTACCGGACGGCGGCGTGTTAGGGTCGGCATCGATGCCCCAAGGTACCAATGGCTCGGCGCGTCCCCCGCCGAGCCGCACAACACGCAAGGCAAGGACGATCATAGCCCATGAAAACAGGATCAATGCATCAACACTGTTGTCCGGGTTTTCAAAGTTGCCGCTTTCTTCCAAAAAATAACTGGAGAGAACCCCCAGCGCGAACACCAAGAAAACCGTTTCAAGTGCATAGCCTACCCATTTCCATAACCGGTCCGCGCGGTCGGCGCGCGCGCTCCAAATAGTTTGGAGGGTGTCATACCCGTTTTTGAGGCGCGCGTGTTCTGGCACATCCGTGTCGAAATCGACGTGAATGCTCACGGACGACAAACGCCGCCCGAAGTTCCCGGCAAACCGATGGGCATTGGCCTCGAGCCAAGCCTGTCGAACATCCTGTTCTAGGCCGACGCCCGATATCGGTCGATCCGACAGATACGCCTGTCGCGGGTCGCTGTCGAAACGGCTTTGGACGTTCAAGGTCGCAACGTTGTCTGCGTTTTTGCGGACCCGCTTGATATGCCGCGCCGCAAATTGCTGCGCGAATGCAAGGAAGGCGCGCGATGGAGACATCAGCCGCGCCAGCCAATGCCGGGGTGCGTCTTCGGGGGCGGCGTAAATGTCGAGCACCGAAAAAGACAGGAAAGCCAGTGCTATGACCCAGATCGCGGAATTCCAAAAGTCATTGAGATTGAACGTGATGTCGTCAAAGGCTGTTTTGACCGGTGCCAGCAGGGCTGCGAGAGCATTGAGCAGCGTTTCAGGGCCATCCGCGGCTACGGCGGCCACCCCGGCAAGTCCCAGCACAAGGGCCGCGACCAAGCGAATTGTGCGGGGCCGCGGCCGCAAGGGTAGGGGCATCGCAAGGTCTGTCAGCTCTTCGTTGCGCATGACCTTGATGAGGGGCAATTCGCGTTCTGACGCCAGACGTGTGCCGCGGGCGTCCTCGCGGAACAGTTTCAACACCCATTCGTCTTCTTGCAGCGCCGGGTTATTGCTCTTGTCTGATCGGGTCAGGTACCCTTCATCTTCGAGCAGACGTTGCAGCACATTACGCATCTCAGCGATTTCGTCCGGATTGGAATTCTCGATGACCAGCGTGCGCAACCAGTCCGGCGCATAGCCCACCTGAAACCAAGGCAACCGGGCCAGGCGCGCCAGCGTAGACAGCCGAGAATAGTGTTTCGGCAGGCGCACGACGACTTCCTGTCCGCCCTTGTCTGCATGCTTGATACGAGGTTTTTGCGCCTCGGTTTCCAGATAATGCAATATCGAAAGGGTCAGGCTGCGCGTGATTGAGGTTGGCATCAACATCAAGCCCAGAAACACCGGCCAGTCGCCGCTGCCCCTGAAGTAAGACCGCAGGTCGAGCCCAAGATCTTCTAATTCGTCCTTTCTAGGAGGGATGTTGGACAGCATATCCACCCGTGACCGCCGGATCCATGCGAACAAGGGGTGTTCGCGCGGCGCTTTGGTCGGCAAACGGTTGGAGCGATCGGCCGCATCATCCTCGGCGGTCATTGCCTCGGTGATATGGGCCAAACCTTCGGCTGACATGGGGGCAATTTCCAGCCCGGCTTGCCGCAACCGGCTTTCACGCGGTCCCATGAATGCCATCGGCGTTGGCGTCAGCAAGCACGGCCGTTCGAAATACCCGAACATGTTGGAAGAATTGGCGCCCGGCCGTGCTCCTTCGA
>CAWUIW010000060.1:0-13407 GCA_963922515.1 uncultured Rhodobacterales bacterium
AATCCATGGTGCCGTGCACCCCGCTTGGCTGCCTGATGATGCTGCGAAACCATCACGGGTCATTGAACGGACTGGATGCGGTAGTCATCGGGCGGTCCAACATCGTTGGCAAGCCGATGGCCCAACTTTTGCTGAATGACAGCTGCACCGTCACCATCGCGCATTCGCGCACCAAGGATTTGCCCGACGTTGTGAAACGTGCCGACATTGTCGTGGCTGCAGTGGGCCGGCCCGAAATGGTGCCAGGTGATTGGATCAAGGACGGCGCAACCGTCATCGATGTCGGGATCAACCGGATCGAAAAACCCGAAGGCGGCACGCGGCTTGTGGGCGATGTGGATTTCGCCAGCGCGTCTGCCACAGCGGGTGCGATCACGCCGGTTCCGGGCGGCGTGGGCCCGATGACGATTGCCTGTCTCTTGGCGAACACCGTGACCGCGTGTTGCCGGGCCAACGGGCTACCAGAGCCTCAGGGGCTGACGGCCTAAGCCACACGCGGCATCGGTACGGTGTGCACCACCTTGCCGGTCAGAATGGCGATGGCGTCTGGGCGCATCAGCTGGGCAAACACCGGATCTGTCCATCGCAACCCGCCGGTATATGTTCCATAGGACGGCAAGATCACCTTGTCGATATCGCACAAAAATGCGGGCCGCGAGATCATGCGCGCGCGCGTCAGAACTTCGGCCTTTGGATGAAAGTGCCCCGAAATCTCGCCACTCGAGTGTGGCCGTGCAATATGGCGAAAGGTGAGAGGAGCGGCGTGCAGTTCGGCCAGATGCGCGCCACCCATATCAATCGGGCCGGGATCATGATTGCCTTCGATCCAGACCCAGCGCCGCCCAGCTTGCAAACGGGCGATCCATAGCTTGTCCTCTTCGGGCATGGCCGCTGCAGCTCCTAGATCGTCAAAACTGTCGCCAAGACACACCACTGTCTTGGCCTGTGTCTGCGTCAGATCCGCGGCCAGCCGGGTGAGGGTGTCCTTGGTGTCATAGGGCGGCAATTGCTGGCCGCTGCGTCGCGCAATGCGTTCGGATTTCCCAAGATGAAGATCGGACACGCATAGCAGCGAATGATCTGGCCAGAAAAGGGCGCCAGATCCCAAGGCTTCTATGTTGGCGCCGGCCAGAGTAAAGCGGTGACTGTTCATGATACGTTCCTAGCCGAAGCGGCGCAGGATACAAGGGCTCAATAGGGCACACGCCATGTCGGTTTGCGTGGTTTTTCTTCGGTCAGCCCGGCTGTTGCCATCAACCTTTCAGCCTCTTCTGCCAGCAGCTTCTCTTCGGCCAGGCCCTTGATCGGGACGCGCCCGGGTTCAAGAAAAAGTGGCGCAGCGAGTGGGGGCACGCGGTCCAGACGTATCAGGTCGATCCGTCCTTCAACCCGCGCCGCCATCTCTTCGATCCGCCCGAAATCCACCAGGCCGCGCATTGCTTCTTCGCGCGTGATTTGAAGCATCAGGTGATCGGGATCATACTTTTGCAATGTGTCGTAAAGGATATCAGACGAAAACGTGGCCTGCCGCCCGGACTTCCGTGCCGATGGCGTGTTACGTTCGATCAATCCGGCAATCGTGGCGCTGGCACGAAACGTGCGTTTCATCACCGCGTTACCGGCCAACCAGCGGTCCAGCCCGTCGCGCAAAGACTGGATCTGTAGCAGTGGTTCCGGATCGACCACAGCGTCCAGCCCCCAGATCAGCGTGGCATAGTCGGTGGATACGAAGCCAAGCGGGTTCAATCCCATTTCTTCGAGCCGCTTGGTCAGCAGCAGGCCCAGTGTTTGCTGCGCGTTCCGGCCTGCAAATCCATAGATCACGGTCTGTTCGCGTCCGTCATGCGGGAAGCTCTCTATCAGCAACCGGCCCCGTTCCGGCAACCGGGACACGCGGCGTTGCAAGTGAAGCCAATCGCGCGTGTGTTGCGGCAAGGCGGGCCAGTCCTCGGCTTGGAACATATCCAGTATGCGACCGCTCAGTTGCGTGGACGTGGCAAATTTTGTACCCATGAATGTTGCGATTTTTGGCTTTTTGTCTGCGCGCCGACTGACCTCTACCGTCATTTCGCGCAAGCCTTCGTATCGCACGATCTGACCGCCGATCAGAAAGGTATCGCCGGGTGTCAGGGTTGCCGCAAATCCCTCTTCGATCTCACCCAGGGGTTTGCCCCCGCGGGATCGTTGCAAGCGCACTTTCAGCGTGTCCGTGTCTTGTATCGTGCCAATGTTCATCCGGATGCGCTGCGCTGATCTTGGATCTCGCAATTCCCAAGTCCCGTCATCGCGCCGACGCAGGCGCTGCCATTGATCATAGGCGCGCAAGGCATAGCCGCCCGTCGCACAAAACTCCAAGCAGGCATCAAATTCGTCGCGAGACAGGTCCGCAAATGCCCCGGCCGATGTCACCTCTGAGAACAGATCTTCTGCATTGAATGGGCCGGATGAAGCAGTGATCAGGATATGCTGGCACAAAACATCTCGCGGACCCCGACCGCGGGCGTCGCCATCCAGCGATCCGTCACGTACGGCATCCAGCGCGGCAAGGCATTCCACAACCTCGAAGCGATTGGCTGGCACCAGCAAAGCCTTTGACGGAGCATTGTAGCGGTGGTTGGCGCGTCCGATCCGTTGTACCAGACGTTTCACGTTCTTCGGGGCGCCAATTTGAATGACGAGGTCAACATCCCCCCAGTCGATCCCTAGGTCCAAACTGCCTGTACACACGATCGCACGCAGATCACCCCGAACCATCGCAGCTTCAACTTTTTCACGGGCCTGGCGATCCAGACTGCCGTGATGGATACCAATGGGCAGCGCGTCTTCGTTGGCCAGCCATAGGTTGTGAAAGTAAATCTCGGCCTGTGCCCGGGTGTTGTGGAAAATCAGCGTGGTTTTGTGTTGGCGCACTTGGTCCAGCACGGCCGGAATCGAGTAAGCGGCCCCTCCGCCGGCCCACGGCGGCTTTTCATCGGTTTCAAGCATGGCGATGTCGGGCGGCGGGCCGGGGTCGGCCGACAGTATGGGGCAGGGATCGGGATGACGGGCCAAAAGGCTGGCAATCGCCGGTGGGTCTTCGACCGTGGCAGACAGGCCGACGCGCCGTAGCTTCGGGCAATGCGTTTGCAGTCGAGCCAGTGCCAGCAGTAATTGATCACCACGCTTGGATTCCGCAAGCGCATGAATTTCGTCAACAATCACGCGTTGCAGACCTGCGAACATGCGCGGCGCGTCTTCGTAAGATACCAAGAGCGCAAGGCTTTCAGGTGTGGTGAGTAAGATATGGGGTGGATCGGCCCGTTGCCGTTTTTTCTGCGTGGGCGATGTATCGCCGGTGCGGTCTTCGATCCGGATCGGCAGGCCCATTTCGTCGACCGGCCCACGCAGGTTGCGTTTGATATCGGCTGCCAGAGCTTTGAGTGGCGAGACATACAGCGTATGCAACCCGTCGCGCGGCCGGTTCGCCAAATCCACCAGAGTTGGCAAGAAACCGGCCATGGTTTTGCCGCCACCGGTCGGAGCAATCAGCAGTGTCGCCGCGTCATCCGCCCGACGCAACATGTCCATCTGATGAGGATGCGGGTGCCAGCCACGCGCGGCAAACCAGGTTGCGATAGGGGTCGGTAAATCCGGCATGACCCGAACCTAGGCGCCGGGCCAGATCTTGCAACAGGGCGATTGCTATCCGTGGGGGACCGAGATCATTTTACGATTTTCTCGTCTTTGACAAACATGTTCGCCCAAGCGCGATCCACCAGATCGGGGCGCATCTGATACGGGATCCCTTCAAACTCGCATATCGCGATCATCTGGTCGATCAAGAAGACCGGCTGGTAATTGGCATAGTTGTTGTCGATCGTCGGGTACTTGGTCTTGAGCAGGTATACCAGCGACGCTTCATCCAGCGGCATTCCTTTTTTTCGGGCAACCAAGGCAAAGATTTTCAGGAAGTTTTCCTGGCTTGGGCCATCGATCTTGATCTTGAAAAAGATCCGCCGCAAGGCCGCCTGATCGAAAATTTCATTGGGATGGAAGTTGGTTGAAAAGATCACCAGCGTGTCGAAGGGGACTTCGAACTTTTCCCCGGATTGAAGGCCAAGAATGTCCTTGCCTTCTTCAAGAGGTACGATCCACCGGTTGATCAGGGCCTGTGGCGGTTCTTCTTGCCGGCCAAGGTCATCGACGATGAAAATGCCGCCCGTCGACTTCAATTGCAGCGGCGCCTGATATGTCCGTGCGGTTGGGTTGTAGACGAGGTCGAGCATGCTGAGTGACAGTTCACCGCCGGTGACAACGGTTGGCCGCTCGCAGCAGACGTAGCGCTGATCAAACCGTTTGGCGCGGCGCAACGCTGTCGGGTCCTCGGCGATGTCGTCGATCGCGTTGTGAACGATGGGATCGTAAACGGTGATCACCTGGCCCGAGTATTCAATGGCACGTGGCACATAAACTCGGTCGCCCAGACTATCGCGGATGCCATTCGAAATCGACGATTTGCCATTGCCGGGAGGGCCGTACATCAAGATTGACCGCCCTGCACTGACCGCCGGACCCAACTGGTCCAGCAAGTTGTTGGGCAAGATCAGGTGGCCCATCGCGCCGGTCAACTGTTCGCGTGTGACCTGAATGTTGCGGATGGATTGGCGTTTCACCTGTTCGCGGTACACATCAAGCGGTACGGGCATTGCACCAAAGTATTCAGACTGCGCCAGCGCATCCAGCGCGCGCGACTTGCCGACATCGGTCAGCTGATACCCCATTTCGTTGCCGTTGTTGGCGTTCAGGGTTCCGGTTGCTTCCAATAGCTTTTGGTCGCGGGCGAGGTCGATCAGCTCTTGCGTTATGGGGATCGGCAAGCAAACGGCTTGCGACAGTTCGGACACCAAGTCCAGGTTCTTGCGGAACATCGTTTTCAAAACGATGTCACGCATCATCACCATCGGAAGCTGCATGTCGTCCAGCGTCCGCGGTGCGGGTGGCGCCATGACGGTGGCTGGTTGCATGTTCATCGGTGGGTGCCTTTGCCTGCTGTTTTTTCGATTTTTTGGCGCAGAAGACCGGCAAAATTAAGGCGTGTGTGGTCTAGCTGCCAAAGAGTGCGCCCAAGGCCAGGTAAAGGGCCAGCGTCCCGCCCAGCGATAGGCCCATGGGAAACTCCCATCCTTTTTCCCAGCTTTCCCAGCTTGGCGCATAGTTTCTCAGCGCGCTGTACTTCGCGATGCGATGAGTGACAAACGCGGCCAACAGGTTAGCGGCGAACAGGGCAATCAACAAACGCAGGTCGCCGGGTGCGATGAACGGCGCTGCTGCGGCGGCAAATTTGGCATCGCCTGCCCCCACTGCGCCGGCCGCATTGAACAACATGCCCAACACAAGGACGGCAACCATTTGAACCAGCCGCCAGCCGTATTCCGGCAGCGTCAGAACGAACGGACCCAACACCAGAAACACCAACGCCAGAACCAGAACGGCCTGATTTGTGATCCGCATTTCCCGCAGGTCGGTGAAACAGACATAAAAGCAGATGGGCAGCGCAAACGGCAAAAACACCAAGGCTGACAAAACAGAAACTGACACCTGACTGCCCTTAGGCCCGTTCCAGCGCGCGCAGAGCGCGAACCGCTTCTTCGAAGTGTTGCGGATGGGTGTTGATCGCGTCTTGCAGCAGCCCTTTGCCTGTTTCAACATCGCCTTGCTTGATTGCCGACAGTGCGACCGTGTGCAGCAATTGGGCGCGCTCTGTCTGGGTCATCGGGACAACCGGCAGCGTGTAGTTTCGTTGCGCACCGCGGGCGAGAGCAAGGTTGTTCTTGGCGGTAAACAGATCAGGATCCTGGCGTATCGCCTCGCCAAACAGCCGCTCTGCATCTGCAAAGTCGCCGCGGGTCAACTTTGAGTATCCCCAGTTGTTCATTACGCCAGCGGGTCGCGTTGTCAGGCCAACCGCGGTTTCATAGAAACTATCGGCGTTTTCCCATTCCTTGTTGCTGTCCGCGACCATGGCTTCCAGACGGTAGCGCTTGAAGGTTTCGTGCGTTGGCGGCACGGTATCTAGAACCTCCTCTGCGCGGTCCCAGTCACCTGCCCGGATCAAGGCGTCAGCGTAGTCGACAAGATCATCTTCGGTCGCGTCTTCGAATTTCGCGACGCGGCCCCATGCGCTGACCGCCTCGGTGTTGCGCTTGGCTCGGACCAACGACTTGGCCAGACCGCGATGCACGTCAATGCGGTCCGGGTTCTGTTTGATCGTCCTTTGGAAATACGTCACGGCCTCGTTCGGGTCGGCAACCGTCAGCATCACGTCGTTCAGGTTGTTTTCGTCAACGACGTTCACTTCCTGAAACGCCCGTTCCACTGTTTGATCTCCGGACTCGCTGCAAGCACCCATTACCAGCAACGACACAGCAGAGACCGACATAAGAAAAGGGTGGCGCATTGTTTGCGTCCTTTGCTGCTCTTGCCTCGGTCATGGTGTTTGGCGGATCACGTAGCTGCTTTGACCCTGACGCACCAATTGTAAGTTCTCGTTTTGTAAAGAAGTATTATCAGAATTTTCCATTTTTGCGAGTGCTAACCGCAGATTATCGCGGATTGAGTCACTTTCGCCATTGTCCAGCGCATAGGCTTTTCGGAAAATCTGGACCGCCTCTGCTGTTTCGTTCTGTTCCATGAGCACAACGCCCAGATTGTTCCACGCTTCGGGCCAATCCGGATCTTCGGACACCGCGCGGCGCAACAACGCTTCTGACTGATTGAGCCGACCCAATCCAAGATAGGCGGTGCCCAGGCCGCTGAGGATTTCGGCGTTCATACCTTGGTCCAGCGCGGCGCGGGTGAAACTGTCCACGGCCAGTTCATGCTCGCCGGCTGCCAGCAAACGGTGGCCCACTTCAATGCCATCGACAGGTTCTTTGCGTAAATCCACGCCCGGCGCATATGGACCATCGTTCGATACGCCAATTTCTGCAGGGCTGCAGCCAGACATAGCCAAAACGGAACACACAAGAACCACGAGTGCTTTGGCTGTGCTTTGCGCTTTTGGTTGATCGGCCTGCTCTGAGCCGAAATATGTCATGCGTTTTTGTCTGTTAGTTCCCGAAGTTGGCGATGCCGACAGCAGATGGACCCACAAGGATGATCAACAGCGGAGGCACCGTCAGCATCATTGTGGCAAGTGTCATTTTGGTTGGCAACTTGTTTGCCGCTTCTTCGGCGCGCATCACACGCTTGTCACGCATTTCACCGGCATAGACGCGCAGCGCGTCGGCAATCGAGGTACCAAACGTTTGCGATTGGATCAGAACGGTCACAAAGCTTGATACGTCCTGCACGCCGCATCGCGTGCCCATATCGCGCAGGACCTGCGATTTGTCTTTGCCGGCCTTCATTTCGTAGGCGATGATCTCGAACTCGTCTGCCAGGGCAGGGTAGGACGCTCGCAATTCCTTGGCCACGCGCACGATCGATTGGTCCAGCGATTGGCCCGCTTCGACGCAGACCAGCATCATGTCCAACGCATCGGGAAAGCCAGACGTGATTTCCCCTTTGCGTTCGTCCACGCGCTTGTTCACCCAATACTTGGGCAGCATGTAGCCGACGCCGCCGGGACCCAGCGTGTACATCATCTGTTTTTGTGTATCGAGCCCGTCGCCACCCCCCAGTAGGTTCACGTACACAAACCCGCAAATCAGTCCGACGATGCCCAAAGCAAACTGCGCGAAGTGAAAGAACCGGACCGCGTCTTTCGACTGGTACCCGGCTTGCCGAAGCTTCAGTTGAACGGCGCTCAGCTCTTCTTTGTCTTGCGGCTCTAGAAAGTTGGCAAACTTTTCCAGTTGCTCGTTGCGCCCGGCCTGCCGCAAACGTTCCTTTTGCGGTTTTTTTCGGTCTGTTTCGGTGCTGGACGACCGTTTGAGCTTTTTCAACGGGTCCTCGGGCTGGTTCATGATCAGCGGAATGGTCAGCAGGATCATGAACAGACCCAGCACGCCCACGGCGATGAGCGGCCCAAATTCGCCCAAGGACCCGGTCAGGATCCCGTGAATGTCATCAAGGATGGATTGAACGCTTTCTGGAAACTCCATGGGTCTCTTCCTAAACCTTGATGTTGGTAAGCTTGCGCATGACGAACAGGTTTGCCGTCAGCAGGATGCCCACGGTGAAGCATGCGGGAATGAACCACGGGTGATCCAGAACATCGTCATAGTAATGCGGGTCCTGAATCTGGATTGCGATCAGGCAGAACAGCGGAAAGCCAGACAGAAATTTGCCCGACCATTGGGCTTCAGCGGTGATCGCTTTCACACGCCGGAACAAGCGAAAACGTGCGCGAATCACCTTGGCCAGACCGGCGAGGATCTCGGCCAGGTTGCCGCCCGATTGTTGTTGAATGCTGACCGCGACCGCGAGGAACCGCAAATCCTGCATGTCCAGCCGCTCTGCCATTTCTTTCAGCGCATCACCGACATCGCGGCCATATGCGCATTCATCGGCAATGATGCCGAATTCAGTCGCCAATGGGTCTTCGACTTCTTTCGAAACGATCTGAACCGCCGATGAAAACGGATGACCGACCTTCAGGCTGCGCACAATCAGTTCAACAGCGTCGGGCAGTTGCTCTTCGATCATTCCCATGCGTTTCTTGGCCTTGGAATTGACCCAGAAGTAAACACCGCCGACGCCCATCGCGACCGAAAGCGCACCGCGTACAGCCGGCTGAGCGTCTGTCCCGATGCTAAGACCCAGAAAGGCGATGATCGAAACGCCCACCATGATCAGGATAAGCTGTTGTGGCGTAAAAGCGATTGCTGCCTTTTGAGCTTTTTCAGCCAACAGTGAATATAGCGGAATGGACCGCGTTTTCATGTGCTGCTGCATTTCCTTGCGCAGCTGTTCCAGCACCTGTTCGCGGCCGGCGCCTTTGTCGAGCATTTCCAAACGGCGGTTCACCCGACTGTTCAGGCTGATCGATTTGCCGAAGGCAACAAGGTAAAGCCCTTCGACCAGGACAATGACGCCAATGAAAATCAGGCCATAAATGATTGGTTCTGCTGTGATCATCGCACCGTCTCCATCACCGAGGGTTCGTAGATAGAGGGCGGCAGATCATACCCCCACATCCGGAAGCGCTCCGAAAATGCACTCCGCACGCCCGTCGCCGTAAAGTGACCGATGATCTTGTTGTCCGGTGTTAGGCCAACACGCTGATAACGAAAGATTTCTTGCATCGAAATCACGTCACCTTCCATGCCGGTGATTTCCGTGATCGAGGTCATGCGGCGCGACCCGTCCTGCAAGCGGCTGGCTTGCACGATCAGGTTCACGGCAGATGAAATCTGGCTGCGGACGGCTTTGATGGGCATTTCGATCCCGGCCATCGCAATCATGTTTTCTAGCCGTGATACGCCATCGCGGGCCGAGTTGGCGTGAATTGTTGTCATGGACCCATCGTGACCTGTATTCATGGCTTGCAGCATGTCGATCACTTCCTCGCCGCGCGTTTCACCCACAATGATGCGGTCGGGTCGCATACGAAGCGCGTTTTTCAAACAATCACGCGGGCTGACCTCGCCCTTGCCTTCGACGTTGGGCGGGCGGCTTTCCATCCGGCCGACATGGATCTGTTGAAGTTGCAATTCGGCCGTATCTTCGATCGTGAGGATCCGTTCCGAATTGTCGATGAACGAGGATAACGCGTTGAGCGTCGTGGTTTTCCCCGAGCCCGTACCGCCAGATACGATCACATTCAGCCGAGTGGCCACGGCCGCTTGCAGATAGGCGGCCATTTCCTCGGTGAAGGCGCCGAAGCGAACAAGGTCGTCGATACCAAGCTTGTCTTTTTTGAATTTCCGGATCGAAACCAGCGAACCGTCCACCGCGATCGGTGGAACCATCGCGTTGAAGCGCGAGCCATCGGCCAAGCGCGCATCAACATACGGGTTCGATTCATCGACGCGCCGACCGACCGCCGACACGATCTTGTCGATGATGCGCAGCAGATGGCGTTCATCCTTGAACGTGACATCGCTGAGTTCCAGCTTGCCGGCCCGTTCAACGAAGACCTGTTGCGGCCCGTTGACCAAAATGTCGTTGACCTGATCGTCCTGAAGCAACGTTTCGAGCGGGCCAAGTCCCGTGACCTCGTCGTACAGCTCCTTGTTCAGCGTCTGCCGATCTTCGCGGTTGAGGACAATGCCCTTCTCTTCGAGGATTTCGCTCGCGATCGAGCTGATTTCGCGGCGTAGTTCTGTTTCACTGGCGTGCTCCAATGCAGCCAGGTTCAGGTTGTCCAGAAGCGCACGGTGCAATTCAACCTTGATTTCACCCAAACGCTCTTTGCGTTTGCGGTCGCGGTCCATCGTGACGGGTTCGGCGGACTTGGCCGGCATCGGCCGGCGCAAGGCGCGCGGTGCTTCGCCGTCAGGCGTTGGTGCCTTTGCATCGGCAATGTTGGTCACCTTGGCCGCGGGCTTCGCCGGTGCTGCTGGTTTGGCCGATTTTTTGTATTTCGAAAACATGTGCGTGCCCCCCGGCACCAGACCTTGTTATGCTGCCTGAGACTCGCTGCGACCCAGCTCGTGCAAAGACTGGGCCAGTTTGGCGATTTCCTTTCGCAGCGGGTTCTTCGACGCATTCGTTGCCAACGGAATGCCGTGGTCGCCCGCCTGCGTGACTTGCTTGCCGCCATCGGGCAGCTGCAGGTCAATCGAGATGCCCAGCGACTCACCCATGCGCTTGACGCGGCTTTTACCGCCTAGATCTGTGAATTTCGGAGCTCGGTTTAGGGCAAACCGCAGCTTGTTGAATGGCAGATCCTCGGATTGCAGGGCCCGCTTCATGCGCAACGCGTTTTGCGCCGAGCGCATGTCCAGTTCGATCATCGCGAAATACACATGCGCTGCTTGAAGGACAGTTTCTGTCCACTGGACCAGTGTCGATGGCATGTCGACAATCACATAGTCAAAATGGCTGCGGGCCATTTCGATCACCCGCGACACATCTTCGGGGCTGATCAGGTCAAGCGGCAGCATTTCGGTTGGGGATGTCAGCACTTGCAAGCGGTCCTCAAAACTCAGCAAAGCCTGACCAAACACTTCTTCGTCCATGTTTTCCGTGTCTGACAGCATCTCGAACACGGCCTCGCGGCGGGGCAAGTCCAGGTAGGTGCCAATCGACCCATATTGCAGATCGAAATCCAGCAGACAGACGCTGGGTTGCGGATCGTCGGGTATCGATGCCAGCTCCCATGCCAGATTCACCGCCATCGTAGTGGCACCGGTTCCACCAGCCAAACCATGTACAACCAGCAGGGCACCTTCTTTGGACGCACCTGACTTCAGCGTGTGCGTGTGGTGTGTTTTCACCGTCTCGGGTTCCGGTTCGGTGACGCGGATCCGGTCAATGGCGGATTGCAGTTCTTGTTCCGGCAAAGGGTAGGGTACAAACTCGTCCGCGCCTTTGCGCAGCAACTGGTGCAGCGAGGCCGGCGTTACGTCTTCGGCGATCAAGATGACGCGGATGCCGCGTGATTTGGCTTGAGTGATGATCTCGCCCATCAGAACAAGGTTTTCCTCGTCCGTCTCGTCGATTGCCAGCGCAATGAATTCCAGCGCTTCGGCTTCGGCTTGCCCAAAAAAGGCCAGGGCTTCGGCGAACCCCAGGTCGCCCCAGCTTTCGCCCATGGCGGCTTCCATATCTTCGATCAGTAGATCGAAATTTTGAACGTCGCGGCTAACAGTGCATGCCACGATTGGGTTCATATCTTGTTGCGGCGTTGCGCTGCTCATCGACTCTGCCATCCTTTTCCCGTGTAGCGTCCGCCAGAGCGTGAAAAGAGTACGTCGCCCATTTCATCCCACTCCGTGGTCGCCCGGCCCGAGTCACCTCGGGCACTGAACTCCCTCAAAAGCAATCTGGTGTTAAATCTGGGCGAGAATTTGGCCAGAACACACCAATTGTAGGGAAAGCGAAAACGATCGCAGGTGGAAAACGGTGGGTCAGCCGTCGCCGCCGGCCTCGGAAATGCCGCTCAAGCCGGTCTCTGCCGTGGCGCTGTCGACATACTCTCGATACACGATTTGTGCGTATTTTCCGTCTAAAACAGTAGGATGGCGTTGCAGGAACCCAGATACTTCCGTCACGGTACGTCGGTTCTGACGTTCTGGATTGGGGGTCGCGATGACGGGCCTTGTTTCCCCAAAGGAAACAACCGCTTCCAATCGTGACCTGCTGATGCCTTGTTGTGACAGGAAGGCAACCACGGCATCGGCGCGCCGCTGACCCAGGCGTCTGTTATATGCATTCGATCCGACCAAGTCGGTGTGACCATAGACGCGGAAGCGGACCTCGGGAAACTGACGGATCCAATCGGCCTGTCGGCGCAGGATAACGCGGGCGTTTTCGTCCAGAATGGCGCTGTTGAATTCAAAGTTGACCGTCGATGGCACTTCGCGCGCGAACCGGTTGGCCAAGTTCACCGCAAACTGTTCCGGGCTGATGTGGATTTGCGTGTTGTTCATCGTGGCGTTGCCGAACTCGCCAGAGTCCACGATCGTGCCCGCCTCGCGTAGAAATGCGTTTGGAACCGGACCGCTGGAATTTCCGCAAGCCGCCAAAGTGACGACCAGCCCGATGCCCGTTGCTTGCTTCCACATCGCCGTTATCTCCGATCAGTCCATCACGTAGCCATAGGATCCACTGAAATCCTGCTTGGCCACTTCACTTACCGCTGGATTCCCACTGCGGCCGCCTCGTTCGGTCGAAGCAACCCGCCCAAACAGGAACAGGTCGTTTTCACGCGGTGGCTTCACACGGTCGGTTGGCAGCGCCAGAACATCGCCGCGGGTTGGGGTCACCAGGTGCGCGGTGATGATGATCACCAACTCCGTCTGGCTGCGTTGATAGTTCGCACTGCGGAACAGGGCCCCGAGCACCGGCACATCCCCGATCCAGGGCAGTTGCGAGTTATTGTCTAGGAAATCGTCTTGGATCAAACCGGCGATGGCAAAGCTTTCGCCGTCGCGCAATTCGACCGTGGTCGAGGTTTCACGGCGGGAAAACGCATCGATCTGGAAGGCGTTGACCGTGATCCCGTTGCTTGAATCGATTGCGGATACGGCCGCTTCCAGTTCCAGATTGATCAAGTCTTTATCGACCACGCGCGGGATAAAGTTCAGCTCGATGCCGAAAGGTTTGAATTCGATCGAAATGGTGTCGTTCTCTTGTGCCACCGGAACCGGATACTCGCCGCCGGCCAGGAACTTGGCCTCTTGCCCGGACAAGGCTGTCAGGTTTGGTTCGGCCAGGGTGCGCACAACGCCTTTTTGCTCGAGCGCTTCCAGAAGCAGGCCCACTTCGACAGACCCGATGTCAAAGCCGAAAAGGATGGCGCCGACGTTTTCGTTGCTG
>CAWUIW010000061.1:0-13295 GCA_963922515.1 uncultured Rhodobacterales bacterium
CCCCCACGAACCCCACGAAGCCCATGAACTAAACGAAGCCGACGTAGGCAACGTACACAACGAAGGGAACGAAAGCGACGAAGGCGACGAAGACGACGAGAATAACGAAGGCAACGAAGACAACGAGCAGAACGAAAACGATGAAGGCAACGAAGGCGACGAAGGCATCTTTGGCCAGTCACTCGATGCGGCCAGCTGTGGCGGTTACGCCTGCGGTGCCGACGGGGCCGACCCGTATCGCGACAGCGACGTCAAGTCTTCGCCTTGTGGCGCCGACCTGGGCGGTGGTCTTGCCGAAGGCGACAGTGATATCGGCGGTGCCTGTGCACTTGATGTCGGAGGCCTTGATGGCGGCGTCTGATCGGATCGCGGGCTGAGGTCGGGCGCAGTGCGGGTGTTCTTCATATCGCTTGCGCTGCTGCTTGCGACAGCAGGGTTGTTCTTTGTGCCGATATCCTTTTCTGTCGACGGGTTCGGTTTGGTCGTAGACCCCGGCGGTGTGCGGACGATCAAGGCCAACAAGGACGGGCGCGTGCATCACTTTCCATCGGATAATGGACAGTTTGGCCCGGGCGATATTGTCAGCGCCGTGACCTTTGATGATGTGGACGCGATCAACGAAAGCCAGCGACAAATTCGGGCACGCGATCTCGCCCGGATCGAAACCGAACATCTCGAAGACATCTCGAAAATCGAAGCGACGTTGGACCGGGATCGCGCGAAACTGGTCGCGACCCAAGATCGTGTGGCCGCACGCGCCGACTTGATCGCCGAAGCCGCGCAACTGCTCGACAATCAGCGCGCCTTTAGTCTGGACAGCGCCGCCCTTGTTGCCGACTTGAACGAAGAGCGCCGCGAGCTGCTGAACCGTCTGGAAGATCTTGTGCGGCGGTCGGGTGAGGTTTCAGCCTTGCCCGCGCAGCGCCTCGCGTCGGTTTTGGATGACATTCAGTCGGACCGGTTGTCGGTCATCAACAGTGAAAGCGCTCTCTTCAACGAGGATCAGAAGCTGATCAACAACGCCCGGCGCTTGCATCAGCTGAACTTCGAAAACTCGATCGATACAGCAGAACTGGAAGTCTTGGCCAACCTGATCCGGCGCGGCGAAGAACAGCTGCAAGAGCAAACCAATCTTCGGCAAAAGATGCGCGATGAGGCCGACGCCCGCTATCTGCAAAAGATCGAGCTGCCCAACGTCATGGTGGCCTACGCGCCAAGCTTTGACATGCGGCGCATGCAATCTGATGCAGCCGATGTGGGCCGCGGCGAAGCGTTGCGGCTTCTGGCGGGGCAAGCTCATCCAACCGGGTTGTCGATCGTCGTGTTTGGCGCTGCAACGTCCGTGCGGATCAAGATACGGTCCCAGGGCCTGGTGACACAGATTGAATTGCAGGACCGGCCCCAAGATTTGAACACGCAACTCGCCACCGCCGGTGTTCCGATGCGCATCGCCGGACAAGACGCTCGTGTTGTTGGAACCATTCCCGTCAGGTCGATCTTTTTGGCACCAACGCCGCAAGGACAGATCGAGGATCTGGTCGTGCTCGACGCGGAAGCATTCACGGAAAGCGGCTTGCCGGTGCCCATGCGGGTTGGGCTGTTTCAGCGCGCCAAACCAAACCCCGAAACCACAGACGGCACTGTGCATAGAATTGTGGGCTTTCTTGAAAACCGCCACGCTGTGGGTTTGCAACCGGGAACGACAGTGCGCGGCGCGGTCAGTGATGTTGCCAATGGGGCCGAACTGTCGTTTGACGCGGAACTGATTGCACGCGAAGTGGCAACCGTCGACACCAATGAACTGGGTGTGCGTCTGGGCAATCATTCTCTGGCCCGGAAAATCATTGAACGCGGTGTACTGTCTCAAATCGTGGTGGCTGTCGAAGGTGAAGCCGCCAACCAAATGAAGAACCTTCAAGGCGCCGTTGTGCGATTAACCGTACCCCTGGCAAGAAAATCCCTGTTTGATTTTCTGGTTGCTCGCAATGTGGCGATCTAGCATCTTTTGGCTGATCGGCCTGATCCGGTTGGCGCTGCAATCTAGCAGTTTCGTATCCCAGTCCGGGCAATCGGACTGTGGTGTCGCGGCCTTGGCGACCGTGTTACGCCGTTTGGGTCATCGCCTTGATCTGACTGCTGCAGCCGAACAGCTGGATCCGGACAAGGCCGGCAGCCGGCTGGACGCGCTCAAAGCTTTTTGCAACGAAGTAGCGGGGCTGGAAGCCGCCGCGATGTCACTACCCGCAACCGAGGTTTGGCGAACGCGAGGCGCAAAAATCCTGCACATGCGTCAGCTGCACTATGTTGCTTTGATACACGCGTCGTCGCATGGCGTGCTGGTGTTCGACCCGTCATTGGGTCCTGTTTTCTACGCGCGGCAGGATTGGGAAAGCCTGTATTCCGGTCACGCATTGGTGATCAACACGCGCTCTGATCCCGAGATCGATCCAAGCGTGCCTGCCAAAGTGCATCCGGCGGCACGCGCTGCAGAGGAACATGGGCAAAGCTCCGCACCCGGCGCGGCGCTGAATGCTGCAGGCAGGGGGGTGTTGGGTGCCACCGTGCGACTGGCACATGTTTCCTTGATTTTGGCCGTGTGTTTGGCAATTTTTCTGGTTTTGCATTCGGCCAATACAGGTTCGTTGCTGGCCATTGCCGGTTTGACCTTGGTGGGTGGGTTGGTTTTTGTTGCGGCGAAGCGCGCCCGTGCGTCATCTGAACGGCGCAACATCCATGCGTTGCAGCGAGACGCTTTGAAGGACGTCTTGCGCCGTATCTTCTTGGGGCGAGACATGGGTGGATTTCGCAACGGGTCCGAATACCGTGTTGCATCCGCCATGCGGGAAAGACTGACCACGTCTTCGGAAAGATCACAGCGCACGGCCGGTCGCATCGGAGAGGTTCTGGTTTTGCCGGTGATGGCCTTGCTCCTGTCTCCTTGGGTCACTGCGGGCCTTTTTCTGGGATACGCGGCCGTTTTTCTGGCCACCCGGATCGATGGAGTTTTCGTGTGTCAGGTGGCCCTGCACAGCCCAGCGGGCCGTTACTCGCGGCTGTCTCAGGGGCGCCTGCTGGCCCATCCAAAGGGGGCGGCAGATTTCCTGGCCGAATGCGGCAAGTGGGGTTTGATCGCGGCCGCTGGGCTTCAAACGATCGCCGGAACAATCGTACCTATGGCGCTCTTGTTCTGGGTTTTGACCGGAATACTGCTTGTGCAACGTGACTTTGGTGAAGTGCTGCGTCTTGCGTTGGACAGGGCGCACACGAATGCCAACATGATCCTGACGGCGCCGGCGCCGGTGCGGCCTCAGCGCGTTTTGCCGGTGGCGGGACTACAAGTGAACCGTCACAAAGAGGGACTTGTGGTGACGGGCATTGCGCCGCTGACGCGAATGCTCGAGCAACCTGACCTGACGGTGCGTGAGCAAAGACTGATTTTGGCACAAGTGGTTGGACAAGCTGTCGACGCGCTGCAACCGGAAGAACGTGGTCGGTTGGGGCCGCTACGTCTGTTCGGGACGGGGCATGATGTATCCGGCCAACAATCTCAGCAAATCAGCCTGATGCAGCAGGTGTCGAATGCCAAGGAGTTGCCAAAAACGCTGAATGCTGCAGCGGATCTGGGGCGGATCGGTCGGGCGCTGGTGGCGTGCGAGCATGACGATTTTCCGGTGTTCTGGGACGCAACCAACGCGTTGTCTGTCAGACGTCTTGCGGACGAACTGCAAAAATCCAACCGATCTCGCGTCGGGCACTTGACCATGGACCGGCTGGTCGTGTTGGAGGCCGCATGATGGGTAAAGCGGTGCTGCCAAAACTTGGCGCGGTCTGGCCGTTTGCAGAGTTCTCTGTGCCAGCCAGTCTTGCTCAGGCGCCGCTTGGGCATTTCTTTTCCACCGCTTCGCATCTACCAGCCGAGGTCGCCTTGGTGACACAGACCGAAGACCCACGGGCCGCGCCTTCGGCCAGCTATGCTCTGCAAATCATCACCAACGGCGGTCGTTTGGTGGTTTCCCGATGGAACCCGCAAACCGGCACTTGGCAGAGAACGTTCAGCCGAAACTTCGATGGGGATCAACCCGACGCTATTTGCGTGTTGGAGTTCAAACAGGTCTACTTGGCGGATCCCGCCGAACCGTTGGCCTCCAAAATGCGTCGCCTGATGCGGGGCGACATCATGCGCATGGATATCGGTCGATTTTCATCGAAGCTCTTTGCGCTGGCTGCGGTTGTCATTTTGTTTTTCGCGATCCGCGAGGGCGCCGAAGTGCGCGCATATGGTCCATTCCTGGTGATCCTGGGGTTGGCTGTCTTGGCGGCCTTGACGGCAACCAGTCTGCGCAACGGCAGCCGAGCCTTGTGCGAGGCATGCCTTGCGCGCGCGGTCGAGCAAATCCGGTTCGAAAGAAACTGGCAAAAATCGCCAGTTTTCACCGAAAAGGATGCGATGGAGACGTTTCGAAAGTTCGACCAAAGGCGCGAGGATGAAGCGGCGGTGTTCGGTTTCCTTTTGTTGCTGTGTATCGTCTACTTCATCTCACCGTTGGTTGTGATCGGGGTGCTTGTGGCCTTGGTTCTGGGTGTATTGATCCTGACCCGGCCCGATGCCGCCGTGGCGGCGAAACGGGCGCAACGCAGCGCCGAACATGACGTGTCAGCGTCGGTTCTTGCGCTGCGCGCTGGCGAAGACCCGTTTTCTCCGCCGAGCTTGCGCCGCGCTCGCCGACATGTCCTGCACACCGAGTTGCAGCGCGCCACGGCCACTGAACAGGCGGCCCACCAGTTGTCGACCGCGCATGATCAGTCCAGTGATCTGTCAGCCGCCGTGATACTGGCCGTCATTCTGGGCACTTATGCTTTGCCGATCGCCGCAGGGTATGAAGTGTCCGCCGTCAGTCACGCAAACTCGCTTGTTTCGCTGTCGCTGTTTACCGTGGCGCCAATCGTGGTGTTGATCAGTATTTGCAAATCGACCATGCGTTTGGCCCATACGGCCAAACGATATTTGAGCGGCACCCAGTTTTGACCTCCGGGTGTCAGGAAGACTTCTTTTTCACCTGATTGATGTTGAAGCTGATGATGACCCGGTCCGCAGCGCTGCCTTCTTCCTCGGACAGGTTTGGCTCGACGCTGTGGTACAGCCAGCTGGGAAAGAACAGAACCTTGCCGGCCTTTGGGGTCACTTTGACCTTGGTCCAACACTCCGTTTTGCGCTTTGACTTGGCCTTGAACACAGGCTGCCCCATCAGGTGCATCGTCCGAGGTTCGATGAACTCGATCTTTCCGGAATTTTCCGGGGCGTGCACATAGTATACTCCGCTCCATAACGCTCCGGGATGAACATGCGCCCGGTTAGAACTGCCCGGCGGATTTGTGATCGACCACATGGTCGTGATTTTCAGTTCCTGGTCCGTCGCATATCCCAGATCATCGCCAATGCCATTGGCCAGCGTGTTAACCCGGTCGGTCAGCTTCTTGAACGCGTCTTCCTTGTGTAGGTTGTTCTGGCTGTGCCAGCCGCCCAAAGACTTGAAATTTGACCGCTCGATCCCGTCGCCGTCGCGCGACCGTTCATTGTAAATCGCTGCCAGAATTTCGCGGTTCATAGCCTCGGCATCGTGCAGTGTGCAGGAGTAAACCATTGTCGGAAAATAATCGGACCGCCGCAGCAAATCGGCGCCGTCCAAGGTATGGATATGAGCAATGTCTTTGGTCATGCAGCACCTTTCGTCTTTCGGCCTGGCAAAATTATTGATCTTGATATCCGTACCTTAGCATCCGATTTCGGTTGCGGAAGCCCAGACCGGGCTTTCAAATTCTGAAAACACCGTTTTCAGATACGCGACGCGCGCCGGGACCGCGGCCAGCACATCGCTTGTATCCACTGGTGGAAACCTGCCCGGGTGAAACAGGATGGCAAAGGCAAAGATAGACGTTTCAGCCAGATCTTCGCGGGTGGGGTTTTGTTCGGCGTAACTGGTCAGAAACCGGCCATCCTTGAGCTGAGCGGCTATCCAGTTTTCGGCCGTGGCATGAACCGGGTCCAAGGTGACATGCACGGCTTCATGGAACAGGGTCTCTTCCAGGCGGTGTTCCGCGATCCTTTGATCGGTACGCTCGGCATAGGCAAACATTTTGCCTGCACCGGCCGAAAAGGTTGGCGTTCCTTTGTGAATGCCGATGAACTCCAGACCCGATCGCACGCCATAGGGCAGGCGGCCAAGTGGCCTTGCGATCCGTTTTGCTTCGGACGCGGCCTTGGTATCCGACCCAAACTCCGGGTTCACAGCGACTTCTATGGTCTGACCGTCGAGAAACCGGGCCTCGAAGACATAGGCCGAAACCGAGTATTCAGCATCGATACGTTTGTCCCACATCTGCCTCGGGCTGGACCCTTTTGACACAAGGCAAGCGAATGCCGAGGCGTCACTCTCGGTAATCACATCGAACACCGTGTCCGAACTGGAATCGTAAAGAGGGGCGTCTGCCACAGCCAGATTGGCCGTCGCCGAAAGAACAGCCGCCGCCAGCCAATGACCAGGCATCGTCATCCATATCCATGCGACGCGTCGTGCCTTGATCAAAGTCCTGCCCTGAATACAAGTCGTTGCCATTGAGCCTAAACCGTTGGTATCGTCGCCGCAAACGAGGATGCTGGCGAAGCATCACCGCTGGATGCGACGTTGCCAAAAGTCGCCTCCGCAAGGTAGCCGCGGCTCGCAGAGATCGAACCGCCAGAGCTCATTATGAGACCCTGCAAGAGCTAGGGTCAGGACCCATGTGTTTCCGCTTGGCAGTGTGGTTCACAGCTCGGATACGAGCGGTGAACATGTCTGATCTTTTCTGGCTTGCGGACGCGCAGATGGCGCGTCTTGAACCCTTTTTCCCAAAGTTTCACGGCAGGCCTCGCATCGATGATCGGCGCATGTTGAGCGGGATTATCTGCATCAATCGCAATAGGTTGCGATGGTGGAACGCCCCATCGGCCAATGACCCACCCAAGACGCTCTACAATCGTTGGAAGCGGTGGAGTGACACGGTATCTGTGCCCGGATGATGGCAGGTCTGGCTACCGAACGCGGCGAAAAGAAGACCGCCATGATCGATGCAACGTAGCTCAAAGCCCACCGAACAGCGATCAGCATGGTTGTTAAAAAGGGGGCGTGGACGCCTGATCGGTCGGACCAAAGGCGGCGTAAACCCGAAGCTGCACGCCGTCTGCTACAGCCAGGGCCAACCGCTCAACCTTTTCGTCACGGCAGGACAGGTCAGTGATTACATCGGTGCTCGCGCCCGGGCGGGCAGTTTGCCAAAGGTGGGGTGGCTGCTGGGAGACCGCGGAAATGATGTCGGCTGGTTCAGAGAAGCATTGAAAGACAAAGGGATACGCGCTTGCATCCCAGGCCGCGGACAGCGCAAGAAAGCTGTCAAGTACGACAAGCGCCGCTACAAGAGGCGCAATGGGATCGAGATCAGGTTTGGCAGGTTGAAGGATTGGCGGCGTGTCGCAACGGGATACGACAGATGCCCGCAGGTCTTCCTGTCAGCCATCGCCTTCGCAGCACTCGTCATCTGTTGGCTATGAATCCTGACCCTAGGCTTTCTCCGCGTCATGGCGTTGTTTGGAGTGAAGCCTGCCACGCGTTCGGGCAAGGACATTGAACCTTTGAGTCGCGAAAAGTCGGAAAGACTTAAGTGATGTTCACGCGGTGTTGTGGGAAGGAAAGTTTCCCACCTAAGTCGTAAGTAATTGATTTTATGTAAAATGGTAGGCCCGGCAGGACTTGAACCCGCAACCAAAGCGTTATGAGCGCTCTGCTCTAACCAATTGAGCTACAGGCCCGCTGATGCGTGTGCGTATCATGATCGCAGGCCGGGTCAAGTCTTTGCATTGCGCGCAGGCACGCAATCGACTACCCCCGCGCGCAACGGTCACAATAGGGCAGGGCACATGAGTTCGGGAAAAAACGGGATCACCTATGCGGATGCGGGCGTTGATATCGACGCTGGCAATGCCTTGGTGGATCGGATCAAACCCGCCGCCAAGCGCACGCAACGGCCCGGAACAATGGGCGCTCTTGGTGGATTTGGTGCTCTTTTTGATCTCAAGGCCGCCGGGTACGAGGACCCAATCCTGGTCGCGGCGACGGATGGGGTCGGAACGAAACTGCGCATTGCCATCGACACTGGCGTGGTAGATGGCGTGGGTATCGACCTGGTTGCCATGTGCGTCAACGACTTGGTTTGCCAGGGCGCGGAGCCCCTGTTTTTCCTCGATTATTTTGCAACCGGCAAGCTGGAGCCGGACACGGCTGCGCGTATTGTCGAAGGCATCGCAACCGGATGCGAAAGGGCCGGTTGCGCGTTGATCGGTGGTGAGACCGCCGAGATGCCCGGCATGTATGCTGATGGCGATTTCGACTTGGCAGGATTTTCCGTTGGGGCCATGGAACGTGGCACCGCTTTGCCCGACGGTGTTGCGACGGGCGATGTGCTTCTGGGGCTCGCCAGCGATGGCATCCATTCAAACGGCTATTCGCTGGTGCGCCGACTGGTTGACATGGCGGGGTTAGACTGGACTGATCCGTGTCCTTGGGACAACGCAACGTTGGGAGAGGTTCTGCTAACGCCCACACGGCTTTACGTGCGCCCGGCCCTTGCTGGGCTGTCCATAGGTGGTGTGCACGGCCTTGCGCACATCACTGGCGGCGGGATCACGGAAAATGTGCCACGCTTCCTGCCGGATGGATTGGGGTGTGCGATCGACCTGTCCACTTGGGTCTTGCCAGATGTGTTCCGCTGGATGGCAGCAACCGGCGGCATGGCAGAAGCGGAAATGCTAAAGACGTTCAATTGCGGCATCGGGTTGGTCATCGCGGTCGACCCGGGCAAGGCGACCGATGTGGCCGCGATGCTGAGAGACTTGGGCGAGACTGTGCATGACATCGGCCGGGTGACCGATCGGCCAGGCGTAGATTACAGCGGAGCCTTGATGTGAGCCACCTTCGGGTCGCGATCTTCATTTCTGGCGGCGGCTCCAACATGTTGGCCCTTGTCGAAAGCATGGTGGGGGATCACCCGGCGCGGCCGTGCATGGTGTTGTCGAACGATCCTTTGGCGGCGGGGCTCGACAGGGCGGCACAGCTTGGTGTGCCCACCGCTGCCGTGGATCATCGCCCCTTTTGCCACGACAGGGTGGCGTTTGAAACCGAGCTGACAAAAATCCTGTCCGCTGCGAAGCCCGACATCCTGTGTCTGGCGGGCTTCATGCGTGTTTTGACGGCTTCCTTTGTCGACCAGTGGGCCGGACGGATGCTGAACATTCATCCGTCGCTATTGCCGAAGCACAAGGGGCTCAATACCCATGCGCGTGCCTTAGATGCGGGGGACCGGGAACATGGTTGTACCGTACATCAGGTGACGGCGGCGTTGGATGACGGTCCGGTCCTGGGGCAAGCCCGGCTTTCTGTGCGGGCGAACGACACGCCCCAAACGCTCGCCGCGCGCGTATTGAAGCTGGAGCATCGGCTTTATCCCGCAGTGTTGCGCCGATTTTCATCCGGAAACCATGAACCCGTTACCCTGTCAGAGCCAACAGCGTCTTAGCAGGCGTCCGACTTTGACCAAGCACTTTGCATAACGGTGGGAATGGCGCTACTACGGGCGAATGGTTTCCTGAACTGTGCGGTTGATCGTGCGCTGAACCCGAAAGAAAAAGACGACCCATACATGAAAATTATCACGACAACGGAAGAGCTTGCGGAATTTTGCACTTTGGCGCGAACCCAGCCTTACGTCACCGTCGATACAGAGTTTCTGCGCGAGCGAACCTATTATTCCAAACTCTGCCTTTTGCAATTGGCAATGCCCGGGGACGACGATGATACGGCCGTTTTGGTCGATCCGTTGGTGGATGATCTGTCGCTGGAACCGGTCTACGAGCTTTTTCGCGACGAAAGCGTGGTAAAGGTTTTCCACGCGGCACGGCAAGACATCGAAATTTTCTGGATCGACGCAAAGGTGTTCCCAACCCCGCTGTTTGACACGCAAGTGGCCGCCATGGTCTGCGGTTTCGGCGAGCAGGTTGGCTATGAAACGCTTGTTCGCAAGATCGTCAAGCAGGGGCTCGACAAGACATCGCGGTTCACCGATTGGTCGCGCCGTCCGTTGAGCGCAGCGCAGCAGACTTACGCCTTGGCGGACGTGACCCATCTGCGCAAGATTTACGAGCATTTGAAAGCGGAACTGGATCGCACCGGGCGCGAACACTGGGTGCAAGAAGAGCTACAAATCCTGACCGACCCGGCCACGTATTCGATTGACCCGCGCGAGGCATGGCGCCGCGTGAAAACCCGCACCAACTCGGCAAAGTTCCTGTCGGTAGTGCGTGAGCTTTCCGCGTTTCGCGAAGGCTATGCGCAACAGCAGAACATCCCGCGAAACCGCGTTTTCAAGGATGACGCTTTGGTCGAACTGGCATCTGCCAAGCCCAAATCTGCATCAGATCTGAGCCAGACCCGGCTGTTGTTGCGGGAGGCGCGCAAAGGGGCGATCGCCGATGGCATTCTGGCGGCTGTCTCGGCCGGGCTTGCGTGCAAACCCGAAGATATGCCACAGCCAGATCGCAGCCGCGAAAAGCTGCAGGTGAACCCTGCCTTGGCTGACCTGCTGCGCGTGCTTCTAAAAGCCAAGACCGAAAGTGCAGGGGTGGCCGCCAAGCTCATTGCGCCAAGTGCTGACCTGGACGCCATCGCCGCCGGAGACCGCGATGTTCCGGCGTTGTCGGGTTGGCGTCTGGAAGTGTTTGGTGCCGATGCACTACGGCTCTGTGACGGTCAGATTGCTTTAGCGGCGCGGGGGCACAGCGTCCAAATCGTTTCGATCTAGCGCCGCCGGGATTCGCGTGCGTTCTTCACACTGACAACACGGATCAACCGTACGGGTTCCAGTTCCTGCTTTGTCAGGTCCTCGGCAATCGAAATGCGGCGGGTCTGGGCCGACCCGACGGGGCTTGGGTTGGCCGGATAAAGAACTTCGAACCGAAAAGTCAGAACGCCGTTCTCGTCAGGCGCAGTTGTTTCGCCCTCGGGGATCAATCGGGCTTCGTAAGCGCCTTGCCGCGCGGCGATACCCTCGGCGTAGACAATCGCGCCGCTGTCATCCGGTTCGATGCGTAGATCGGTGATTTCGTCGATCAAGATGCCAACATAGACGTAGTCTTCGCGCGCAAAATTGCTTCTTGGCGGGATCAATGGGTTGTACTCGGCATCCGTGGCAACGGTGGTGTCCACTTCGCGGCTGTTGCCGAACCAGTTGCTTGGATTGACGCTGGACTGGCGCCAACTGCTGCAAGCCGCAGTTGTCAGTACCATCAACATGAGCGTTACCAAAGCCAAGCGCTGCATACAGTAAACCTGCCGGACAAATCTTCGTCTCAACCGGTTACCCCATATACCGCATATTGAAAAGCACATTGGCAGGGCTGGACAGCGCACAATGCGCGGCATAGGTCACATGCGCGAGCAGAAGGGGACGCAAGATGGCCAGTGCCGCATTTGAAGCAATCGTGGAAGATTTCGAGTTCCTCGAGGATTGGGAAGATCGGTATCGCTATGTCATTGAACAAGGCAAGGCGATGACATCACTTGATGACGCGCTGAAAGTGCCCGCGACAAAGGTGGACGGCTGCGCCAGCCAGGTTTGGCTGCACCCGCAAGTGGATGGCGGTGTTTTTCGCTTTGATGGCGATAGCGACGCCATGATTGTGCGCGGTCTGATCGCGGTGTTGCGCGCGCTTTACAATGATCTGGCGATCTCGGATGTCCGGCAGGTCGACGCTGCCGCTGAAATGGCCCGTCTTGAGCTTAATGACCATCTGTCGGCGCAGCGGTCCAACGGCTTGCGGGCAATGATCGAGCGCATCCGCAGTATCGCATCAGAGCAAAGCTGACCGCGCGAAGTGGCTACTGGCTGGCCCAATCTGCAAGAGTGGTCGACAGATCACCATACCCGGTAAACCGGCGTTCAAAATCCAGCCCTAGGCGGTCGGCGCAGTCGCGCGCTCTTTCGGTCAGCACCGGATCGTCTGTCTGTGCTTGGTACACCAGCTTGGTATAATGTCCGAAATACATCTCCAACAGGTCCGGATGCCGGTCGAGCCCAAGGGGGTGCCAAACGAAGGCGTCGAACTGCCGGGCCAGAAAATCTGTCAGATAGAACGTGGTCAGATCATCGTCGCCCTTGTTGGCGAACGTGTCATTGCCCTCGAAAAAGCTATAGCAGTGCGGGCCTTTGACCATGTCGACCCCCAGATCCGCGCAGCGCGCCGCCAAAAGCCCGCCGGTTCCGCAATCCGCATAGACCACACAAATCTTGGCATACTGATCGCGATGTTTTTCGACCGCGTCCGCAACGCGGGTTGTGATCTGGTCCGGATGGTTGTGCAGGATCGCCGGCAAGCAGGACAAGTCGATATGATCCCAGCCATTTATTCGAATAAGATCGATGATCTCGCGCGCGAGGGCGCCGCACGCGATCAAAAGAATACGGCCCGCCCCGTTTGCGGACAGGCCGTCATGTGTGAGTTCGTCATCCGACAGCATGGCAGCTGTCAGCCAACCGCCAGTTGGTTGTGCTTGCGCGCGACGAACTCTTTTGCGGTTTCGACTGCTACGGCAGCGTCCCGGCAATAGGCATCGGCGCCGATCGCCTTGCCAAATTCCTCGTTCAACGGCGCGCCGCCGACCAATACGATATAGTCGTCCCTCAGTCCCTGCTCGACCATCGTGTCAATGACCACTTTCATGTATGGCATTGTCGTGGTCAGAAGGGCCGACATGCCAAGGATGTCGGGTTTTTCGGATTCAAGCGCTTCCAGATAGTTTTCGACGGGGTTGTTGATGCCCAGATCGACCACTTCGAAACCCGCGCCTTCCATCATCATGCTAACGAGGTTCTTGCCAATATCGTGGATATCGCCCTTGACGGTACCAATCACCATTTTGCCAACGCGCGGTGCGCCGGTTTCCGCAAGCAAAGGCTTCAAGATTGCCATGCCGCCCTTCATCGCGTTGGCGGCCAACAGAACTTCGGGCACGAAAAGGATCCCGTCGCGGAAATCGGCGCCTACAATAGTCATGCCTCCCACCAGCGCTTCGGTCAGAATCCGGTACGGTGCCCACCCGCGTTCCAGCAAAATCTGAACGCCCTCTTCGATCTCTTCCTTCAAGCCATCGTAGAGGTCGTCGAACATCTGTTGGACGAGTTCTTCGTCATCGAGTTCGGAGAGGATGATA
>CAWUIW010000062.1:0-13289 GCA_963922515.1 uncultured Rhodobacterales bacterium
CGGACTTCTTTGATGACGTTGATTTTGGATGCGCCAGCGGCGACCAGGATCACGTCAAATTCGGTTTTCTCTTCCTCGGCTGCGCCACCGGCGTCGCCACCGGCAGGGCCGGCCATCATGACGGCGCCACCGGCTGCCGGTTCGATGCCGTACTCATCTTTGAGGATGGTTTTCAGTTCTTGTGCTTCCAGCAGCGTCAGACCAACGATCTCTTCTGCCAGTTTTTTCAGATCAGCCATGTATAGCTCTTTCCGTTTTCAGTTGTGTGTTCCAACGTCAGGTGTATTGCCCACGCTGGTCTATCCAGTTCGCGTTCCGCTTACGCGGCCTCCGCCTTCTCTTCGATGGTCGAAAGGATGCTTGCGATGTTCGAAGCAGGTGCGCCAATGGCCCCGGCGATGTTGGATGCAGGTGCGCCGATGCAGCCGACGATCGAAGCAATAAGCTCTTCGCGCGACGGCATTTTCGACACGGTTGCAACACCGGCCCGGTCCAGAACGTTCTCGCCCATTGCACCGCCAAGAATTTCAAACTTTTGATTTTCTTTGGCGTAGTCCTCGGCAACCTTGGCCGCAGCCACAGGATCGTCGGAATAGGTCAGAACGGTCATACCCGTCAGAAGATCGCTCATACCTGCGCATGGCTTATCCTCAAGGGCGATTTTGGCGAGCCTGTTCTTGGCAACACGCACAGACCCACCCGCTTCGCGTGCACGCGCGCGCAGGTCCTGCATCTCTGCAACTGTCAAACCGGCGTAGTGGGAAACCACGACGACGCCAGAGCTTTCAAAGATCTGGCCGAGTTCTTCGACCACTTTCTCTTTCTGGGCTCTATCCACAGTTCTCTCCAAGTTTGGGATACTCACGCACCCCGGCTCAAGTCAGTCGGGAAAACCCGACGTTAAAGTCCGTGATACGGGATCAAAGCCAAAATCACCCGAGGATCTCAGGTAAGTATTGGTCACTACCCGTCTCGGGCAGGAGATTAAGGAACCATCGGCTCCACCCACCGTCTTGGACGAAATGCCAGATCGCCGCGACGAATCACACGCGACCAAGCAGGCACGCTCTTAGGGTCAATCGGCTGAAACGGCAAGGGTTCTGTCATCACGAGAGACTGGATCATGCGCGGTTGTCGGCCTCGGCGGAAACCCGACTATCGACGCCAACGGAAAGATCGCAAAAATTGCCGCCATTGCGACCCATGCTATTTTAAGCTGTGCGTCATTATGAACTCACAACCGAAAGGCATTAGCATGACCGCCCCTTTTTCGACCACCTATTACTTTGGCGACAGCTTGACCGATACCAATGTCATTGCCGCCGCTCTGGGCGCCGCTCTCTTCGCTCAGGGTTTGGCGGCTGAGATTGATACGCGACTGGCGACTTCGCCCGACCCGATTACGGCGCAAGACATATTCAACGGCCTGTTGCCCGGACTTGGCCCAAATCCTTCCGAACTGGCCGTTGCAACGGCCCAACTACAAGCGTTCGCTCTTGTTGAAAACGGTCTGGACCAGTCTGCTGCGCAAATTGATGTGGCCAACACTTTGGCGCTTATCGCACAGACGGCACAACAACAGGCTGCCGTGGAATTGGCAGCCTTGGGCTTTGGACCGGAAGGCGCAGTCAGCAACGAATTCACACATGCGGTGTATGCGGGCGACATCGGCGACTTTGCGGTTGAAAACTTCGCCAACGCCGGGGCGCGTGCCTTGGGTACGCAAGAACCGTTCGGTGAAGGCACCGGTTACGATTCGAACTTGCAGGCGCAGCTGGATCGTTTCCAACAAGCGACGGTCGACGGCGTCGCCCCGAATGCGGCTGCTGTCCTGTTGATCGGATCAAACGACTTTAGCGATATTCTTGACGCTGCAATCAATGCACCTGGATCGAACTTTTTTACATTGATCGATGCTGTGTCAGCCGGGATCGAGGATTTGTTGTCTGCGCTGGAAACTGCAGCGCGAACTCTGAGTGACAGTGGTGTCGACGCGATTTTCTTTGGGACATTGCCAGCTGCCACATTCTTTCCCGGCGCGGATACCTTGGATGCACTGTCGGCCGGAGTGTCAGACTTTGCAATCGGCCTGTACAACGCATTGCTAGGCAATTTGGCCTCGACTCTGGGCGCTGACGGTATCCATGTTTCAATCATAGACTACGCAGCTTTGGCCAACGCGGTCTCAGAGGACCCGACAGGTTTCGGAATTCTCGCAGAACGGTCTGATTTCCTGGTCGATGGCAGTGTGTTCGACAGTGACCAAGTCGGTTTTTGGGATCCAATCCATCCAGCAGAAGCCGTGCATCAGGCGTGGGGCGCTTACAGTGCATTCGTCATGGAAGGGGGCAGCACGGCGTCCTTGTCAGACTTGGGAACACTCAGCATTCAGACAAGCGGCAACAATGCCGTGTTCGCAAACGGAGGCGACGATACAGTGTTTCTGCTGGCCGGTGATGACGTCGGTTTTGGCGGCAGCGGAGATGACAACGTTGTTGGCGGCCGAGGAAACGACATCGTGTCAGGCGGTTCAGGCAATGACACGTTGTTCGGAAGCCGCGGGATCGACATCATCGATGGAGGACATGGCAACGACTTGCTGCGCGGTGGTGCAGGAAACGATGTTCTCATAGACGGTCTGGGCAATGATACCGTTCTGGGTGGCAGCGGCGATGATGCTTTCATTTTTGTTGAGGGAAGCTTGGATGGCGACAGCTCTCCGACCCAGGATGTTTTCCGCGGTGGAAGCGGCTTTGACACCCTGTATCTGGTGCTCAGCGACGCGCGGATACAGGACATCGCAGATTTTGGCATCGACAGCGTTCTGGTCGCGCTCGGCATCACCGATATCGGAATTGAAGCTTATGTCGCGATCGACGGGCGGGATCAGGTGGAAAGCGTTCTGGGCGGAAACGACTGGTTTCAGGACGCCGACTACTGGGGTCTGATCGCGGCACCCACCGGAGAGTTACTGGTCTAAATGAAAAGGCGCCGCTGTTGCGGCGCCTTTTCCCGAATACTTGTATCTGACGTTACTCGCCGGCGGCGTTGTCGATATCCAGCGTTACCCCTGGGCCCATGGTTGAGCTCAGTGCAATTTTCTTCATGTAAGCGCCCTTTGCACCTGTCGGCTTAGCCTTGGCAACCGCGGATACGAAAGCACGGATGTTCTCGGCCAGCTTGGCATCGTCGAAAGATGCTTTTCCAACGCCAGCATGCACCACACCTGCTTTTTCTGCTTTGAACTGAACTTCACCGCCCTTTGCGTTTTTGACCGCATCGGCGACGTCCATCGTGACGGTGCCAACCTTGGGGTTAGGCATCAGGTTGCGTGGACCAAGGATTTTTCCCAATCGTCCGACAACCGGCATCATGTCAGGTGTGGCAATGCAGCGATCAAACTCGATCGTACCGCCCTGAATCGTTTCCATCAGGTCTTCTGCGCCGACGATGTCAGCACCTGCAGCCTGCGCTTCCTCGGCCTTTGGGCCGCGCGCAAAGACCGCAACGCGTACTGTTTTGCCGGTCCCGTTCGGCAAGCCGATGACACCACGCACCATCTGGTCCGCATGGCGTGGATCAACGCCAAGGTTCATCGAAATTTCGACAGTTTCGTCAAACTTGGCCGATGCGTTCGACTTGACGAGCGCCACGGCGTCCTCGACCGACAGGTTGGCCTTGCCGGCAACTGCTTCGCGCGCTGCGCGGGTCCGTTTTCCAAGCTTTGCCATATTACTTCACCTCAATTCCCATCGACCGGGCCGAACCCAGGATGATCTGCATCGCACCATCAATGTCAGTAGCGCTGAGATCTTTCATCTTCGCTTCGGCGATTTCGCGCACCTGGGCCGCAGTCACGGTACCCACGGTTTCGCGCGACGGGTTGTTTGCACCCGATTTCACCTTGGCAGCTTTCTTCAGATAGTACGACGCAGGCGGCGTCTTGATATCCATGGTGAAGGATTTGTCGGAATAGTACGTGATCACGGTCGGGCACGGGGCACCCGGGTCCATATCGGCGGTCTTTGCGTTGAACGCCTTGCAAAATTCCATGATGTTGATGCCGCGCTGACCCAGTGCCGGTCCGACCGGCGGGGATGGGTTTGCTTGTCCGGCGGGCACCTGAAGCTTCATCGTGCCAGCAAGTTTCTTGGCCATTGGCCATCTCCTTTTCAACTCCGTCTGGTCGCGACCGTCAGGATTGGGTTGATGTGGTTCGGTCTGGCGATCGCGATCGCCGCGCCTCCCACGGGATTCGTCACACAGTGACAGACGCGCGGCGTACACCGCCAACCGGCGCATTGCAAGGCCCGGTCGCGCTTTGATTTCTGCTTGGATACACTACATCTATCGCGCAAGACTGTATTGATCCGACGGATCCGGCCCATGAAGTATACGCGCACGCAAATCTTGTATCATTGGGCAACAGTGGCCTTGCTGGCCGCAATGGCTGCAACCGGTCTTGCCTACAGTTTCGAACTGTCCGGGAAATCAACCCTGGTGGTACATCAGATCATGGGTCAGGTGCTGATCATCTTGCTGGCATTTCGAATTTTGACCCGGCTGTCCCGCTCGGTGCCGAAACCTGGCCCACGCCACTCTGCGGGGGAAGAGGCCCTGGCCTCAATCACACATGCGGCGCTTTACTTGTGCCTGATCGCATTTGCCGCCTCTGGCTATGTCTCGGCATCGGCCTTGCGCACACCGGCACTGATTTTTCCAGTGGACCAGGCGTTCGCGCGCTCGGACATTGGCGAAACCATTCTGGAACTACACTACGCTCTGAAGTGGGTATTGGCAGGATTGGTGACGCTGCACGTTGCCGGAGCGCTCAAACACGCGATCTGGGATCGCGATGCAACGCTGTCCCAGATGTTCTTCTCCTCAAAGTGATAAAGGATGCCTTATGCACCGACTGACGCGCCGCAATGTGTTGGCCAACCTCGCTGGCAGCACCGTGTTTCTGTGCCCCGCCATTTTGAATGCCCAAGTACCAGCACCGAACTGGGGTGAGATCCCGACAGATGCACCGATCGGCGCAGACCGGATTCTGACGATGCCACCGGGCCCCGTCGAAATCGACATCAGCGACCTGCAACCTGGCGATGTCGCCGTCGTCGCAAGACCGACAGATAATCCCGAATACACGAATACGGGCATGACCCAATACATCGCAGTCTTGCGCAGAACGGATGAGCAGATTGCATTTGGCGCCGCACATGATCGGCCGGGCGACGTACAAGACGCACGGTTCATGGTTGTCGACCTGATGTGCCCGCATCGCGGCAAGGCAATCGGACTTACAGGAAATCCAGAGGCACCATTTGCATGCACAGATCAGGGAAGCCGCCATTCCAGCGTTTTTGACGCATCAGGATATGGCATTGGCGGCGCATCGGCAGAGGAATACATGTCGTTCCCTGCCTATTCGATCAAGTCCGATTCCGGCGGCGCTATTGTCGTATCACTTATCTAGCGCGAACTGCCCGCGGCAGGTGACATGCCAAGATGGCCGGTCACGTCTGTTTGTTGACCTGTGTGAATTCCAGTTCCACTGGTGTTTCTCGACCAAAAATCGAGACCGTAACCTTGAGGCGCTGGTTTTCGTCGTCGACTTCTTCGACCATGCCATCGAAGTCTTCGAATGGCCCATCATTGACCTTTACTTTTTCGCCGACTTCGAAGCTGATCATCAGCTTCGGCGCTTCTTCGCCTTCCTGAACGCGGTTTAGGATACCGTTCACTTCTGCATCCCGCATCGGCATCGGGCGCCCTTGCGGGCCAAGAAAACCGGTGACGCGGTTGATCGAGTTGATCAGGTGATACCCCTGGTCGGACATTTCCATATGAACCAGAACATAACCGGGCATAAAGCGCCGCTCGGTTGTTACTTTCTTGCCGCGGCGGACCTCGATCACCTCTTCGGTCGGAACCAAGACCTCGTCAATCTGGTCTTCCAATCCGTTCTCGGTCACGGCCGTCCGGATTTGTTCTGCGATCTTCTTTTCGAAATTCGAAAGGACGCTCACCGAATACCACCGCTTCGCCATGCCGCCTTTGTCCTCGTGTTGTTTCGTCGGGATCGCGCCCGCGTCGTTTCATTCAATGGCCCGACAGTACACATTGGCTGCCGGAATAAAAACGGGCGCGAGACTCGAATCGCCGCGCGCCTGTTTTCGGGTGATCGGTCGGATACGCGTCAGCGGGATTGATTGCAAGGGGGTGGTCCGACCTTGCCGCCCCGGCGTCGCCCTATCTTGCTATCCAAAGAACCCAAGCAGACCTTGCAACCCGGTGCGGATCAGCAAATCGACAAGCGAGAAAAAGATGGCTGTCAACGTCGCCATGATGAACACCAAGACAGTTGTCAGCAACACTTCACGACGTGTCGGCCATACGACCTTCGACACCTCGGCGCGCACCGGCTGGATGAACTGGATCGGGTTTGAATTGGCCATTTCGTGGCGGGCTCTCTTGCTGTTCGATGGCTGTGACATAGCGGTGCTGCGGCCCGACTTCAAGCGACATCCCTTCACCCAGTCATCGGCAGTCCCTCGGTGCGGTCGATATGACGAACGTACAGGGCCGCCAGCAGGCCAGCCGACGCACAGACCAGCATCACGCCCTGCACAATGAAGGCTGCATAGTCAGGCACAAGAACTGCCGCTGTGCCCCATGTGATGATCGCCCCGCCCGCCACCGTCAAAGCGCCGGACAATCCTGATGCACTTCCGGCAAGGGTTGGACGAACCGACATCGCGCCGGCATTGGCTGCGGGCAAGGTCAGACCGTTGCCCAACCCCGTCATTACGGCGGGACCAAAGAGGACAAGCACATGCGAAACACCCGCTGCAAAGAGGCAAAGACCGACAATAAGCCCGCAGCAGGCCGTCAGCCTGCCCGCAATCATCATTGTGGTCAGACTGTATCGCTTGCCAAATTTCCCGGACAAGAAGTTTCCGAACATGAAGCCGCCTGTGATCGATCCCATGCCGATGCCCAGCGCTGTTGGCGACAGATCGAACAGCACCGCGGCCGCCAGCGGAGCCCCCCCAAGAAAGCCGTAAAATGCGCCGATCGAGAATGTCAGGCAAAAAGAGTAGCCCCAGAACCGACGAGAGCGCAGCAGTTCAGGATAGGTTGAGAACTGCGCCCGAAAGGTCGCGGATGGTGCTGTGTTGGTTTCCCCCAGATCGGTCCAGACCAGCAGGAACACGGCAATGCCCAGCACAAACATGAAGACAAAGGTCGAACGCCACCCAAACAATTCGTCCAACGCGCCCCCGACCATGGGTGCTGTCATCGGAGCAATCGCCATAACCATGCCGATGTAGCCAAGGATACTGGCAGACTCTTGCGTGGAGTACGTGTCCCGCACCACGGCGCGAGACAGGGCAGCCCCTGTTATGACCGCCGACTGCAGCATGCGGAAGCCAAGAAATGTCCAGATGTCGTCCGCGAAAATGCAGCCGATCGATGCGACCACAAAAATGCTCAGCCCAGCCAGCAGAACCGGGCGGCGACCAAACCGATCCGACAACGGGCCCATGATGACCTGCAGCACGGCCGTTACAGCGAGATACCCGGCGACTGACAAATTGACGAGCCCGTAGGCGGCATCAAATGTTTCGGCTATTTGGGTAAGAGACGGCAGAAAGATATTCAGCGTCAAAATCGACAGGCCCGTCAGGATGATCAGCGTCGCCAGATGCGGTGGGGTTCGGGCAGCGGCCAGCATGTATCGAAATCGCGAGAAGCCGCAGGCACCAGCCCAAGCGGCAAGAAAAGGGTGGCAGGGGCAGCAGGGTTCGAACCCGCGACCTACGGTTTTGGAGACCGTCGCTCTACCAACTGAGCTATACCCCTAAGGCCGTGGGACCACATATGACAGGCCAAACAGCAGGGCAAGTGCCTTTTCCGGGCGGCAAGGCAATTCAAGCGGCCTTGTTGCCGGCGTCCTGCGACTTGCCCAACGCGAGGTGGATCATCATGGCTGCAAACTCCGGCGACTTATGTCCTGGATCGCCGTTTTCCTTGGCGCCAGCCGCCGCGAACTCTGCCTTTGTAAAGATGCCATTCACCACCGTGTCTTCGGGTTGGGGCACCAAAATCACGCCATCAGCGGCTGCCAGATTGACAAATGTCGACCACAAATAGCTCCGGTCAGCCTCTGCGGCTTCGACCGCAAGGGGATTGCCCGAGATGTAGTCCGGATAGTGGTCAAAGGGAAAAATCTCTGCGTTTGGCAGGTATCCGGGAAGAAACATGATCTTTGCCTTGCCTTGCGCCGCCAATTCCGCGGCATCGCGGTAGGCCCTTGTCGACATCAGAAACGTCCGAGCCGCTGCTTGCAAAACCGCAGCGCTTGGCCAACCCGTGCCGCAGCGTACCCGCTGAATGTAGGGAGCAAAGAACTGCACTATACGAAGGCGTGCGCCATAAAACATGACGATGTCGACCTCGTCCATTGCCAGCGTTTCGCGGGCGCGACTGCTGACTGTCATGGCGACGGCGCGGGCCTTGGGCCCGGCCACCAATAGACCGTCCTTGACTGAAAAGGCCCGAAAGGCCGGCCCGGTTGCACCCCAGAATTCGATCTCGTGATCCGGCAGATCAAGCAAGCCATGATCCAGCGCGCGCTTTGCGGACGCAATGTGGCTGTCGCCAAATATGCAAAGCCGTGATTTAGCGCGCGAAGGCATCAAGCATTTCCTCTTCGCAACGCACGTCTTCGGTAATACGAGGTTTTTTCGGCGGTTTTTTCTTGCTCGCCGCTTCGGTCAATGGCGGCGGGCCAAACTTGCGCGCCTGATCGGCAAAGAAATGTTGCATGACGGTCGCCACGCCAGCGGGTTCGACGCTGCGCATATTCGGCGCAAAGTACATGCCGCGAAAGATCGGATGGGTGATGATTTCGTACGACGGGAAGTAATCCACGTGGGTTGATTCATCCGCCGCCAACCCAGCCACAGCGCGCAAAACAGACTTGGAATAGGTGGTTGCCGTCATAACGTGCTTGCCGGAAGCAGTCGCTGTCAGCGGAACAGGAGAGACCGTCAGCAAAACCTTGAGTTTCGGGTTCTTAGACGTCATCAACCGCAGCGCCGATTGAAGGTTTCGAAAACTGCTTCGCGCGTTGTCATTGATGAACTTGTGCCTTTTATCATCAAACGTTCCAGCGAGTGTTCCGGGGCACATTGCGTAAGTCATTTTTGTGTCCGTATTGACCCATCGTTCGGTCAATCCAAGCGTAAACACAAAGATGTCTGAATCCTCAACGGCCTTTCGGATTGCTGTGCAGGTAACGGCGCGCGCTGCAAGCAACTCCGAGGCAGATTCAAAACCGTCCGGTTCTATAGCTGGGCGCAGCGGGTCAAAAAAGCGCCCTTCCGCTTCCCAGATTTCATCGAATTGGTCGCCTTCATCAAACGCCAGTTGCAGCCATTGCAGCAGAAGCGACGGCGTATAAATGTTGCCAGTTCTAAAACTGAAGACGCCGTAATTGAACCGGGCCTTATCATGTGCGTTGAGAAAAGGTGGAGCAAGTTCATAATCAGCCCAGCCGTACCCGCGCTCGCTGAGTGCGCGTCCAATGTGCTGGGCGAAACATGAACCGGCTGTGGCAATCCGGTGCTGCGGCAACACGCGAAACTTAGGGTCCCACAACTCGCTGAGGCCGTGAGGACCAACATCGGCCACACCCGTTCGCCAATAGGCCAAACTGGGCAAATGATTGTAGGGATGCGACATGGAAACAGGCCCGATGTGAACTGCCGTTTTCCAAATTGGGTACCAAATTCACCGGCTCATAGCAATCAGGTGGTCGCACCTATGCTGCCGATTGTCTTGCAAACGCGGGACTTTGAACCACTCCCGCATCAAAGAGTTGCGAAATCTCGGTGTCATCCAAGCGCGCAACGTCCGACAGGATTTCTTCCGTATGTTCGCCAAGCACCGGGGCCGGCGATGGTTCCAGCCGGTCCATGTTCGAAAACGATGCAGGATGGCCGGGCACCGGGTAGGCTCCGACACCGGGATGGTGCAGCATTTTGAACATCGGATTGTCTGTCGACATGTCCGGATCTGCATCCAGTGCCTCGCGGGTCGTCCGAAACTGGGACCATGTGACACCAGCGGCTTCGAGGGTCGCAGCAACTTCTGATACCACGCGGGTGGCAAACCAAGGCTTCAGAATGTCCGTGATATCTGCACGCAGGCGCCAGCGATTGCCCTCTTCCTTCAGGTCAGTCCCTGTTCGGCTTTCCAATTCCTGCATTTTGGCGCCGGTCTCCGTTGCCTTGACCAGCCCACTCCATTGTCGTGCCGTCAGGCCGATAACCATGACCCGCGCACCGTCGGCACAAATGAAGTCATGTCCATAGGCGCCGAAAAGGGCATTACCGGCCTTGCCGCGCGGCTCTGCGTTCAGACTGGCCTCCGCGATCAAGCCGAGATGCCCAAGCGTGGCGGCTGCGACGTCCTTCAGTGACAATTCGGCATCTGACCCATTTCCGTGCCGTAACCTCTGTCGCTCTGCGGCCAGCAACGTCGACACGACCAAGTTTCCAGCAATACAGTCCCAAGCCGGTAGCGCATGGGCCACCGGGTCCCGATGCCCCACGGGACCTGTGATGTGGGGGATGCCCAATGCCGGGTTCACGGTGTAGTCCACTTGCGGCCGCCCGTGGCGGTCGCCCGTCAAGGTCACCATGATCAGGTCGCGTCTGAATCGAGACAGCGTTTCGTGGTCCATCCAACCCCGAACCCGCAAGTTGGTGATGAACAGACCGGCATCCTCACCCGGCGCAGTGATGATCCGGGTGATCAGCTCGCGACCCTGGTCCGACTTCATATCCACGGCGATCGACCGCTTGCCCTTGTTCAGGCCCGCCCAGAACAGGCTTTGACCGTTTGGCGCAATCGGCCAACGCTTGGCATCCAATCCACCACCGATCCGGTCGAAACGGATCACGTCGGCGCCCATCTGAGCCAGGGTCATACCCGCCAGGGGAACAGCGACGAATGCCGAACCTTCAACAATACGCATGCCTTGCAAAATACCGGTCATTAAACGTCCCCCCATATCGCGGTGGCCTGCATGCCCTGATGTCCGTTTGGCGACCCGGTACACAGCGCAAGAACCTCTGGCCCGTGACTTTGCCCCAGAACAAGTAAGTCTGACCCATCGAACATTGGGTGCACGCCACGGAACCGGAACTGACTTGGCGCGCGACCGTTGTAGCGCGTTGCCGCGTCGATCAGATACGTGGCCTGTAACGGCCCATGAACCACGAGCCCCGGATAATGCTCGACATCGGAACTGTAAGTCCGATCGTAATGGATGCGATGAGCGTTGAACGTCAACGCCGAGTAGCGAAACAACAGGGCTTCGCTGATCTCAACAGTTTCAGACAGACATGTCACAGCCGGTACAGCTTGTTTTTTTGGTGCGATGTAGCGATCCGGAATATCCAGATAAACAATGTCTTGTCGTTCGCTAATGGCTAGCCCGTTCTGCCCATGTATTTCGTGGTCGAGCGTCAAGAACACCATAGCACCTGACCGGCCTTGTTTTTCCGTAATGCTCCTGATTGCGGTCGACCGCAACAACGGTTCACCCACGTAAAGCGGCGTGTGAAACGTCAACTCGCCGCCGGCCCACATACGCCGGCGCAGACGGATCGGCGGCAAAAAATCCCCCAAGGCTGGATGTCCATCTGGCCCTAGATCAGACATTCCAACTGTCGGGACAAAGGCACCCCAGTGCCACAGCGCGGGCAGTGTATCGCCGTTTCGGGGCGCTGCCTGATCCTCTGTCCCCAACGTAGCGTGCATGCGCATGGCTTGATCTTCGGTTACGACCCCGGACAAGCACTCAACCCGTCCTTCCCATGCCATCAAATTCAGCTGATCCATCGCATCCTCCCACGTTGATTAAAGGTTGGGCGAGCGACGGAAAAAATCAATATTTTTTAATCGGTTAGATGTAGACAGTGGTATACCGCGAAGTCTTGCTGCAGATGCAGCACGCCCAATTTGGCGTCATTTCTCGCGTGTTCCGGAAACGAAGCTGCGTTCCGCTGCGCGGTTTCTGCGCCTGCATTCTGCGCCTGCAGCCAATCGGCGCCCCCCCGGCTCAGAGACCAAAAAGTCCACGGTATGCAACGGAATGGAGAATCTGCGCTTTTTGTGGCCACTGATTGGCCTTGCGACTTGGTGGCGATCAGGTATCACCAATGCGCCACAAATCTGGGATAACACCGTGAGCCTGCGCAAAAAGATCGCCAATAGTGAATGGCTGAATAATGCCGTCGCTCGAATGATCGCGGGCTACTTGGGATGGGTTTACAAAACCGGCACGTGGACGCGCATCGGCTATGAACCATTGGAAGAGCTGTTGAAGTCGGGCGAACCCGTAGTGGGCGTTCTTTGGCATCAACGGTTGGCTATGACACCCTACTTTTTCCCAATGGAACTTGGACGTGTCTGTTCGATTACATCATCGGCACGCGCCGGAAGCATGGTGGGACGCATCCAATTGCGTTTCGGGCTGGAGACGATCGCCATGTCAAGCCACAAGCGGCACGTGGCGCTGTCTCGGGAAGTGGTGGGGAAAGTCAAAGAAGGCGTGACCATTGGAATTGCGGCGGATGGCCCGCGCGGCCCGGAACGGGTGCTGTCAACGGTACCTTTGGTCTGGGCGCGGGCCACAGGCAAACGCGTGTTTGTCTTCACCTATTCCATCCGCCACGCCCGCGAAGCCCCCAGCTGGGATCGCATGCTATTGCCCCGTTTGTTTTCCGATGGTGTCTTTCTGGTGCGAGAATGGACCGAAACAGTGCCACGCAAAGCGGACGAAGCCACGATCGAAGCCTTGCGACTGAGCCTTGAGACCATGCTGAATGATCTGACCGCCGAAGCCGACGAGATGGTGGGCCGCACGCCATATCAGGCCAAGGCCTGAGCCACACGCTCCAACGCCTCGATGTCGGCGCCCGTGATCGCGGCTTCATTGTCCAGGATATGTGCGATCGGCCAATCCCACCAGGCGACGTGCAGCAATCGCATGATCATTGCATCGGAAAACCGGCGCCGCACGACACGCGCGGGATTGCCGACCACCACGGTAAAGTCAGGAATGGTTCCGGCCACGACCGCCCCTGCGCCGATGATCACGCCAGATCCAATCTGCGAACCGGGCATCACCTTAACATCCATGCCGAGCCAGACATCGTGGCCGACCACAGTATCGCGCCCGGGCGGCATCTCGGCCGCGTAGCTTGGAAAGC
>CAWUIW010000063.1:0-13202 GCA_963922515.1 uncultured Rhodobacterales bacterium
CGAACTTCTTAGCTCGGAACGGCCCGGTGCGGTTACGAAATTCTGATGCAATTTCCGCCATGTACGGATTGCCAGTGGCACGGTAAATGGCAAGATGAAACGCTTCGTTGGCGCGCAAGTAAGTCGCGCGATCACCCGTTTCGGCGGCTTGCACACATACAGCCTGGGCGGCCTCAATTTCGGACCGTGACAAAAGCGTGAGCCTCTGAGAGGCAATTCGCGCGCAGGCTGCCTCGATTTCATGCATGGCTTCAAAGACTTGCGCGAGCTCCGTGCGACTATACTGCGCCACAAAGACACCGCGGCGCTCGCCCTGAACCAAGATACCTTGTGCCGTCAATCGCGAAAGCGCTTCCCGCACTGGCGTCCGCGACGCGCCAAACCTCTGCGCCAAGCCGTTCTCATCCAATCTCTGGCCGGGCGCCAGTTCGCCCACACTGATTTCTTCGAGTAGCGCACGTTCGATGCGTTGAGCAGCAGAGAGTTTCGGAGAGGTCGCTTGGTCGTTTGGCATGCGTCAAATCAATGGTTGGGTTCGAGAAATTTATACCATCCATCCGCAAAATGCAATTTTGGATATTTACTTTCCAAAATGTATACAAAATACTCAAGGAACAGCTAGACGAGGAATCGATGCCCGAAATACGACTGGAAAGTTTGGTCAAACGCTACGGCGCTGTCGAAGTGCTGCATGGCATCGACTTGGAAATGGCCGAGCATGAATTCACTGTCTTGGTGGGTCCATCCGGCTGCGGGAAATCAACAACGTTGCGCATGATTGCCGGCCTTGAAAGTGTGTCGGACGGCGAAATCTACATTGGCGGCCAACCGGTCAGCAACCTTGACCCAAAGGATCGCGGCCTGGCGATGGTCTTTCAAGACTATGCGCTGTACCCGCACATGGATGTAGCCCGGAACATTTCGTTTGCTTTGCGGCTGCAGAAGCGGCCCAAGGCTGAGATAGAGGCCAAGGTGCGCGAAGTGGCCGATATTGTTGGTCTAACGGACTTTCTGCACCGCAAGCCAGGCGCGCTTTCAGGTGGTCAACGACAACGTGTCGCCATGGCCCGGGCCCTTGCGAAGGATAGCGGTATCTTTCTTTTTGACGAACCGTTGTCGAACCTTGATGCCAAGTTGCGCGGCCAGATGCGCGCCGAACTCGCCGTGATGCGCCAACGCGTGCAAAAGAACATGATTTACGTCACCCATGATCAGATCGAAGCCATGACCCTGGCCGATCGAATCGTTGTGATGCATGGTGGGTACATCCAGCAACAGGGTACACCAGAAGAACTGTTCAAGCGTCCAGCCAACAAGTTTGTAGCTGGATTCTTGGGTTCGCCGCCCATGAACTTTCTGGATGCCACGCTGCGCAGTGAAGCAGATACTCTGTTTGCCGAAGGCGACGGTTTCAAAATAGCCCTTCCCGGCGACCGCCTGCAAAAAATGGGGCGGTCCGAGGAGGTCGTCACGCTGGGCATTCGCCCCAGCGACTTGAACTTTGCCGCCGACGCACCGGATGAGCTTGCGCTCGACCTGCGCGTTCAAGTGTCAGAGTACATTGGCGCCCAATCTGTCCTGTTGTGCGCCTGCGGGTCTGGCCAAGTCACGGTCGAGCTCAAATCAGAAACGCCCATTGCCCTCGGAGAAACACTCAGGTTCGCGGTCAGGCCCGAGGGACTGCATATTTTTGACCGAAAATCAGAACAGGCGCTCTGAAAGCGCCGCCTTTAGCGATTGGGAGGAACAACATGCTAAAGACACTCCGCAATGCCACGCTGAGCGCCGTATCGGCCCTTGCGTTGGCCAGCAGCGTATTTGCTGACCCTTACGAGGAGTTCCGCGGCGAGACGCTGATCGTGAATTTCCCGGCGCATCCACACTTTGATGCCGTCATGCGCATTTTGCCGGAATTCACAAAGGAAACCGGCATCGAAGTCGAAGTTGACCAGCTGCCTTACTTGAAAATGCGCGAACGCCAGACCCTGGAACTGGCGCAGGACGAAGGCGAATACGATCTGATCGCATACGTGGTCTTTTCCAAGGCGGACTACGTGTTCGCCGATCAGCTGGAAAACCTGGCGCGTTACTTCATGAACCCGAAACTGGCCGATCCCGGGTATGACTCCGACGACCTGATCGATGGCTACGTCTATAATATCGGCTTTGCGGGCGGCAACAAAGGCTACCTTGAAGGCAAAACCGGATCGCTTTTCGGCATCCCGTACGGATCTGAAACGTCGATTCTGGGTTACCGCAAAGACATCTTTGAAAAGCATGGGCTGGACGTGCCCGAGACCTACGAAGAGATGTTGGAAATTGCCTGTAAGATCCCCGAGCTGGAACCCGGGATGGGTGGGCTTTCGTCCCGCGCGGCATCAGGCCACCATGCCAGCCACGCGTTCTTGCTGCATCTTGCACCTTTGGGCGGTCGCATTTTTGACGACGAGTGGAACCCGATCGTGAACAACGCCGAGGGCGTTGCCGCAGCCGAAGCGCTGAAGCAGATTGTTGATTGCGGCCCTGAGGGTGCCGCCAGCTTCGGATTTGGCGAAGCGTTGGGGTCGTTCCTGAACGGCGACACGGCGATGTTCCTTGATACCACGGTTGTGGCGGGCCAAATCAACGACCCGAGCAAAAGCCAAGTGGTTGGCAAAGTAGGATGGGCCATGCACCCGATGGGTGTGCGCCGCGGCAGCCAAACCGGTGGCTTCGGCATCGGCATTCCGAAAAACGCCGAGAACAAAGAAGCCGCGTTCCTTCTGATGCAATGGCTGACATCGAAGGAAGGTGACAAGCTGGTTGCGATGGCAGGCGGAAATCCTTCGCGGTTCTCGACCCACGCGGATGCCGATGTGAACGCAAAGTTCCCGCATATGGCAACCTTTGGTGAAGCGCTCCAGCATGCCGATCCGGACTGGCGCCCGATCATCCCGGTTTGGGGCAAGATCAACGCAGATCTGGGTACAACGCTGTCGAAAGTTCTGACCGAGGACCTGGACATTCAGGAAGCCTTGGATGGCGTGGCTGAACGTACACAGGCCGTCATGGAAGAAGCAGGGTACTACACCTGGAATTGATCCTCCGGGTGCGGCGCCCGCAAACATCCTGGATACGTCGGGGATGGGCGCCGCACCAAAAATCTACACTTGTGTTTCGGGCTTTCCCGGGACGCTCCCCACAGCCTGACGACCGAAAGAGCCAACGGTGTTCACTGCAAGTGCAAATCGACTGACCCCCTACATGTTCATGGCGCCGGCTGTGATCATCATGGTGATCGCGCTGCTTTATCCGCTGGGATACATGGTTTGGGGTAGCTTCCGGGACTGGAACCCAAGCCAAACGATCGGCGAGGCCGAGTTTGTCGGGCTCAAGAACTACGTCACCCTGTTTTATGATCCGGCTTTTCGCGAAAGTCTGGGCGTGACATTGACCTTTGCGTTCTGGGTGGTCACCGCCGAAATGATCATCGGTGTCGGGCTCGCGCTTTTGCTGGATCGCAACATCCGCGGCATGTCGATCCTGCGGACACTCTTTATCCTGCCAATGATGATCGCACCGGTCGTGGTCGGTTTGATGTGGCGGTACATGTATCATCCCACGGTTGGCACCTTTAACCGTACGCTGGACAGTTTGGGGCTTGCCAAGGTCGACTGGCTCGGCCAGCACGCTCTGACTTCGGTGATCATCGCCGACATCTGGCAGTGGACGCCATTCATATTCATTTTGGCGCTGGCTGCACTGCAATCTCTGCCCAGATCGGCGCTCGAAGCGGCCCGCATCGACGGCGCCACGCAATGGCAGCAGATCATACATATCAAACTGCCGCTGATGATGCCGGTCTTGATCGTGACGGGGTTGTTGCGGCTGATCGATGCTTTCAAAGTGTTGGAAGTCATCCTTGTGATGACTGAAGGCGGACCTGGATTATCGACCGAAATCGTCGCACTGCGCATTTCACGCACCGCGACCGAATTCCGCGAACTGGGTGTTGCCGCAGCAATGTCGAACTATCTGCTGATCCTGCTCTTGATGCTGACTGTGGCCATGTTCGCCATCACCCGCTTACAAGAAGCACGCGCAGCAAGACTGGCCCGCCAGATACAGGAAGAAGGGTAATTCATGACCTATGACCGTCAGAATCCCGCCTTTTACGCCCTGCTGGCTGCCCTGATCTTCATGGCCGTTGGGCCAATATTCCTGATGTTCATCAACTCGTTCAAGCTGGACGTCGACATCATCGGTGGCACAACCGGGCTGCTGTTTCTGCCCACTATTCAGAACTATGAAACGGCGCTTTGCGACATTCTTTGGTACGAACCTGAACACATCGACTTTTGTTCGTTGAAGTTTGGAGGGGCGTTCATCAACTCGCTGATCATCGCGTTGATATCAACGGTTCTGACATTGGTTATTGGCTGTATGGCTGCTTATGCCTTGGTCCGCTTCCGCTTCATGGGCCGCGACACGGTTTCTTTGACGACTTTAATGGTGCGGATGGTCCCGCCTGCAGTATTGCTGGTGCCCGTGTTTGGACTTTGGAACAACGAGTTTTGTATCGACAAGGCCACGTTGGTCGGCAGCTACATTCGAGACACATTCGGGGGGCGTGGGGATGTTTGCCTTGCCGGCACGCATTCCGGCATCATCCTGATCTATGTGGCGATGAACCTGCCTTTTGTCATATGGATCTTGCAGAGCTTTGTGGTGCAAGTGCCCCGCTCGCTGGAAGAAGCCGCCCGTGTCGATGGCGCCGGTCCGTTCCAGGTGTTTTTTCAGATCGTTCTGCCACTGATCAAACCCGGGCTCGCCGCTGCAGCCATCTTCACCTTTCGTATCGCGTGGAATGAATACCTGCTGGCGTCTGCACTGTCAGATCGAAACACCAAGACTGTGCCCATCCTGATCGTCAACAACATGAGCGAATTCAATGTGGAATGGGGTGTGATAATGGCCACGGGTATGCTGCTGGCTATCCCGCCAATCATCTTTACCTTGTTCGCGTCTCGCCAGATTATCACCGGAATGACCGCCGGCGCAGTGAAAGGCTAAGCACATGACCCCGCAGGTCTTGGTTCTGGCCACACTTGATACCAAGGCAGAAGAAGCAGAGTTTCTGATGTCCCACATGCGCGCTTTGGGGCTGACGGCACAAGCGGTGGACATTTCCCTATCCACGTCAGGGCGGGTTTTGGACGGGGCAGAAAAGACCGCCGCGATGGACGCAGCAGCGCGCAGCGTATTCACGCGCGTTGTGGACGCAACCCGGTCCGGTGCGGAAGTGATCGTGGGTCTGGGCGGCGGCACTGGCGGGCAGATCATAATGAACGTGATGCGCGCGTTGCCGATCACCTTCCCCAAGTTGCTGGTCACGACTTTGCCTTTCGATCCTCGGTTTGCCTTGGCAGACAATGCGATCATGTTGGTTCCAACGCTGGCCGATATCAGTGGGCTGAATTCGGTCCTGCGCGACGTGCTGGAAAACACAGCCCTGATGGCGGCAGGCTTGTGCCGGAAAGAACGAAAAGGCGAGCTGACAGAAATTGCGCCAGCCATTGGCATAACCGCACTGGGCGCCACGGATGGTGCGGTGTCCCCCTTGGCCAAGCATTTCCAATCCGCGGGCGAGGAGACCGTGATATTTCATGCAAACGGCTTTGGCGGCGCCGCGTTTGCACGCTTTGCCGAAAACAATGTGTTCAAAGCGATCATTGATCTCACACCACATGAGCTATCGCGGATCCATATTGCCGGCGCGCATGTCGACATGCCCACCCGTTTTTCAGCAGCAGCCCATTTGCCGCGCGTCGTACTGCCCGGCGCGCTCAACTTCATAGGGCTCGGCCAAAAATCGTTGATACAGACAGAGTATCTAAGGCGCCCGCTGTACGAACATTCCAAGCTGTTTACGCATGTAAAAGTATTGCCCCACGAAATGGAAATCTTGGCTGCGCTGTTGGCAGACAGCATGAACGCCTTGACCGGACCCTCTGCTCTAGTCGTACCGCTGGGCGGGTTTTCCCATCAGGACAGACCCGGCGGGGAAATTGAAGATCCGGAATTGCGGAAGGTGTTTCTGGACACAGTACAGGACCGGTTGAACCCAAGGATAGAGGTGCGCGTCGTCAACGCGCATCTTTTTGATCCTGCGATAACGACCGAAATCACGAAAACGCTTGCTAGCCTCATGATGCAAAAGGATGCCGCATGACCGATCTCATCGACAAAAAGGACGCATTGATTGCGACGGCAAAGCGTTGCTTTGATCTGCGGCTGCAAACCAATGCGGGGGGCAATCTGTCCGTCTTGTTGGAAACCGGCGACGCAGTTGTCATCAAACCATCAGGCGTCGGGTTCAACGAGTGCACGCGGGACAATCTGCAGGTCGTGCATCTGGACGGAAGCCTTGAGCCATCGCCTTATAAACCGTCCAAAGACCTGGACTTTCATCTGGATCTTTATCGCATACGCAACGACATAAAAGCCGTTGTACATTGCCACTCACCGTGGGCCACGGGATACGCGAGTGCCGGGATCGAAATTCCATGCTTGACCGTTCAAACAATCGAAAAGATCGGGCGCATGCCACTGATCCCGTTGTCACCACAAGGCGGACCGCAGACGGCTGCAGAAATCAGCCCGATCTTCAAGGACCCCAAGGTCGTAGCAGCGGTTCTGGCAAATCACGGCACCATCGGGGTTGGTGGAACCCTACTGAAGGCTCAGTATCTTGCAGAGATTATTGAGGAAACCGCACATATCGCCTTTGTCAGAGACACTTTGATGGCTGCGCATGGCAAGTCGGTGGCTGATCTTCCTTCGTACGGAACAGCTCAGGAAGCTGCAGCAAGCATGGCCTGATCCAAGCGCAGCGCGGCCCCACACAAACAAGCGCCAGCAGCGCGCCGGATTTTGGCATTGGATCAGCGGGGCCCGCCGCGTTCGGCTAGTGTATTGCTGACACCACCGCGCGGGGCAACACATGTTTCAAGCGTTGGACCTATCGGCTGAAGGGTGCGCATCGCCCCACGTATGGCAGGCATCCTTGGCCACCAGCAGACTTTGCAAGCGATCCAGTTCCTGCATCGCCGTCGCTTTGTCACGTGTGCGGTTGTAGGCGCGCTCGAATGCGCGCAGAACCGACCGCGGACGCCAGGGCAAAACCGCGGCTGCTAGCCAAGCGCGCAGGTCTGCGGGCAGCCGGTCATACTCGCGCATGGGGTCTTCTCGTCGGGGTTTGCGTTTCAGCGCCGTCGACCCAAGATTGCCTCGGTCGTCGCGCCGTCGGTTTGGCGCAGACCCGGAAGTCTGCGCCAAGCCCGATTGTGAAGTCCGTTGGCTCATTCAGACAGGATCTGACCGGGCAAAGAGTTGACCGTCATCGTATCGCTTGGCCGGAAGTGGATCACGGAACGTATCGACTCGCCTGATTTCAACAGATCGAATGCGGTATTGATCTGATCATGGTTCATGTGATGGGTGATGTATGGATCCACACTGAAATCCCCACGCAACCATTCATCCACCATTCCCGGCAGCTGACTGCGCCCCAGGACACCGCCAAAGGCCGTACCACGCCAGACACGCCCGGTCACCAACTGGAACGGGCGCGTGGAAATCTCTTGTCCTGCGCCAGCAACGCCAATCACGGTGCACTCGCCCCATCCTTTGTGGCAGGCTTCGAGCGCCGAGCGCATCAGGCCCACATTTCCAACGGCTTCAAACGTGTAATCCAAACCACCGTTGGTCATTTCGATCAGCACTTCGTGGATGGGTGTCGCATGTTCATTTGGGTTCACGCATTCCGTGGCGCCGAGGGATTTGGCCAGCGGGAACTTGTTTGGATTCACGTCGATGCCAATAATCCGCGAGGCGCCGCGCAAAACCGCGCCTTGGATCACAGCCATACCAACGGCACCCAAGCCGAAAACGGCGACAGTTGCGCCAGCTTCGACATTGGCTGTGTTGCGAACGGCGCCAATGCCGGTCGGAACCGCACAACCCATCACCGAAGCTTTGGACAACGGAGCATCCTTTGAGATTTTGGCAATCGATATCTCGGGTAACACCGTGTACTCGCTGAAAGTGCTCGTGCCCATGTAGTGCAGGATTTGTTTTCCCTTGTAGGAAAAACGCGATGTGCCATCAGGCATGACACCAGCGCCTTGCGTCTGACGAATTGTTTGGCATAGGTTGGTTTTGCCCGACTTGATATAGGGACAATTCGGGTCTTCCGGCACGTAAAGCGGGATAACGTGGTCCCCCGGTTTGACTGACGTGACACCCTTGCCGACTTCTTCGACAATGCCGCAGCCCTCGTGGCCAAGAATGCAAGGAAAGAGGCCCTCTGGATCCTCGCCCGATAGCGTGAACACATCCGTATGACAAAGACTTGTCGTGACAATCCGTACAAGCACTTCGCCATCTTTGGGCCCTTCAAGATCGATTTCCTCAATCTCCAAGGGCCGGTTTGGCTCCCATGCGATCGCAGCACGCGTTTTCAATGTTCCTCTCCCCTTTAAAACGAAAATCAGTGCATTATCGGCTGTTTTGAGCCGTCTGCTGGGTCCTCCACAGGATCAAGAACCAGAAGCAGCCGTGTCTCACCGCTGCCTTCAATTGGCGGAGACCGGTGCAGCAATCCGGACTTAGGCTGTTCGGGCCATAGCGTGCCTCGCAGCAGAATGGGCGCCGTCGTCGGAACGGTGAAAACACGCCTTGGTTCTTCACCATCGGGCGACAGACCATACTGCGTGCCAGTGCCGCGATAGGTACACACAAGACGCGCAGTGACCGCATCGATGTGGAACTTTCGGCAGGCGTTGCCCGTGACAACATCAAGCCGGAGGCGCAGCCAATGCGCAGACATCAACTCCGCAAACTGATTGGCAAGGTTCGCAACGTCCGCGACGAACCATGCGCGTGCCTGAGATCGCGAGGTATTCGCGATTTCGCACAGGTTTTCCACCGCTGTTTCAACGGCGTTCGGTCGCAAAATGACGCGGGCTTTCGGCAACTGATCAGGTGCCAGAGCATTGATCCACGCCTGAAACCCAGGGGCGGGTTGCCGGTTCCAGATCGCCGCCGCACATCCAGGATGATGGATCGCGGACAGGCCGTCGGGTGTTTGGGATACGCCGACCCCGATCGCCGCGTCAGAAACCGTTTCACGGACAAAGTTCATGCCGCGCTCTCCATACGGCGCCACGCTGGGAACGGGTCAGGCAAATCTTGTGGAAGGTTGTCGGGGCCGTCCGCGGCAACAGCGGGAAGCAAGGCTGCATCCAAACGGGCTTTCAAGGCAGGCCAATCAATTCCGGACCCAATGAACACAATCTCTTGACGGCGGTCGCCCCATGGTTCTTCCCAGTGTTCCCGCATGTACGCGCGGGCGCCCTCGTGATCCGGCCATCGCTTTTGCGGCACCGCGGCCCACCAGGTGCCTAGCGGTTTCACGGATGACAACGCGCCGGCTAGCGAAAACTCGGCAACCCAGTCAGGCCTTGTCGCGATCCAAAAATGACCCTTGGCTCGGATGACACCCGGCAAGTCCCCGTTCAGCACCCCAATGATCTTTTCGGGAACAAACGGACGGCGGGCACGATACACGTAACTTGTCACACCGTATTCCTCGGTTTCGGGGACGTGATCGGCGAAACCGTACAACTCTTTGGCCCACATCGGGTGTTCGTGCGCCTTTTCAAAATCAAAGAGCCCTGTGTTCAGGATCTCTTGCGCCGCGACGTCAGAATGGTCCGTTTCAATGATTTTTGCATCTGCATTCAAGCTGCGGATGATTTTCCGCGCGGCATCCGTGCGTTCCGGACCGGCATCGGAAACCTTGTTGAGGATCACGACATCCGCAAACTCGATTTGATCGGTGAGCAGATGCACAAGGGTTCTGTCGTCTTCTTCGCCCAGTGTTTCACCACGGTCACTCAGGAAGTCATGGCTGGAGTAGTCGTTCAGTAAGTTCACGGCGTCGACGACCGTTACCATCGTATCCAGTCGCGACACATCAGACAGGCTGTCGCCGCCTTCGTCGCGGAAATCGAAGGTGGCTGCGACGGGCAGCGGCTCGGAGATACCTGTGGATTCAATCAGCAGATAGTCAAATCGACCCTCACCGGCCAGCCGCCGCACCTCGGCCAAAAGATCGTCGCGAAGGGTGCAGCAAATGCAGCCATTCGACATTTCAACTAGTGTTTCGTCGGTGCGGCTAAGCTCTGTATCGGCGCGAACAAGATCCGCATCGATGTTTACTTCAGACATGTCGTTGACGATCACGGCGACGCGACGACCTTCGCGGTTGTTCAGAACACGATTTAAAAGAGTTGTTTTGCCGGCTCCAAGGAAGCCGGAGAGAACCGTTACGGGAAGCCGGGTATCTGTCATCTGATAAAGGCCTTTGGCTGCTGGGGGAGGAAAGAACGATGCCAGATATGTTATGTTATAACATAACAATTGGCAAGCCAAGTCAGCCATCACTTGGGCTCAGCCAAGGCCGCTCAAGGCTGACTCTCAAGTTACAATTTTCAGGGTCCAAACGGCTTATGGTTCAGGCGCCGTAGCGCGCCAAAAAGGTTTCAACCGCTTCTTCTGCAACTTGGCGTCGTTCGAATTCTGTGAATTCGGATTGAATGCCGAACACGGCCTTGTTCCACAGTCGTGACTTGCAAAGCTCGGAGAATTGGTCCGCTGCCATCTCGAAATCGGGGATCTTCAACTCACCATGTGCGACCTTGATCGCGAAATACTCGATGATTTCGCGGCGTCCGCGCTTGGGGCCATTTTCATAAAATGCGCGGCCCAATTCGGGAAAGCGGTTACTTTCGGCCACGCAAATTCGGAAAACCTGCAGCGCAAAGCGCGACGTCAAGAAATTGATGACTTGATTGGCAGCCACCTTCATCGCGTCACGGACCGGCGCGTTGATGTCCATCATGCCCAAGGTCTGTTCTGCCATGCGACCACATTCGACCCGCGCCATTTCGATGAACAGCAGCTTTTTGTCCGGAAAGTAGCTGTACAAAGTGGCCTTGGAAACACCTGCAGCCTTTGCAATGTCATCCACGCTCGCGCCTTCGAAGCCGTCACTCATGAAAACCTTGCGCGCGCCTTCTAGAACCTGGTCGAACTTGCGACCCGTTCGGACAATTGTCGATGCTTCGTTCATTGCGGTCTTTCTCTGTGCCTGCTGACAGTAAACCAGTTCGTTCAGAATCACCAAGCCCCGTCACGCAAATCGGCGTTTGGGTCTGCCTTGATGCGCCGCGCTCAAGCCGCTAACGCTATGTCATGCTTGAGGTCTTTTTGCGCACACTACCTTTTTTCGGGATCATCGGCCTTGGCTATTGGGCGGGCCGATCGCAGTTTTTTTCGCGCGAGGCGACCGCATACCTGACAAAGTTCGTGTTCTACTTCGCTTTGTCAGCCATGTTGTTCCGCTTTGCCGCGAATCTTTCAATGTCCGAGGTGTTTGATGGACGACTGGTGGCGGGCTACCTGTGGGGGACAGCCGTTGTCTACGGTATCGCCTCGGCCGTGGCATTCCTGCGCAAACTCGACGTGCCGACCGCAGCGATCGAGGCCCAATGTGCCGCCATCGGAAACACGGGTTTTCTGGGTGTTCCGATGCTGGTTCTTCTGTTCGGGGAAGCAGCCATAGGTCCTGTGATGCTGGCGCTGTCGGTCGATCTGATCGTGTTCTCCAGCCTCATTGTCATCCTGATTTCCGGTGCACGAGACGGTCGCATGAGCATCGATGTGTTGAAAACGATCGGTTCGGGCCTGATCAAGAATCCAATGATCGTTTCAATGGGGCTTGGTTTGATTTGGGCAGCGTTCGCTCTGCCTATTCCCCGCCCGATGAACGATTTTCTGGCGATCCTTGGTGGCGCTGCAACCCCCGGGGCCTTGTTCGCGATCGGGGCCTCGCTTGCAGAAAAATCTGCCGAGCGTCTTCAAATTGCGGGATGGTTGAGTTTTTGCAAGCTGGTGCTTCACCCACTTTTTGTCGGGATCGGTCTTCTGTTCCTGTTCCCGGTCGGCGCCTTCGAAGCGGTCGTCGTCATTTCGGCGGCCGCCATGCCTGTGGCGGGCAACGTGTACATTCTGGCACAGCATTACGGCGTGGCCCCACAGCGGGTTTCGACGGCAATTCTGGTATCCACTGCGGTCAGCATCCTGACAATTCCCGCAATCATAACCTGGGTGAGCGGGTAGACACTGGACGCGCGCGATCCAGCCCGCTAGCGATATCTCAAGGGCAAGGAGACACGCATGGAAACGGTATCTGAAAACACGTGCTTTGGCGGGGTACAGGGGGTTTACAGTCACTCGTCCAACGCATGCCAATGCACGATGACCTTTGGTCTTTTTCTGCCGGAGGAAGCGAACGAGGGGCCCGTTCCCGTGCTCTGGTACTTGTCAGGTCTGACATGCACGCACGAGAATGCGATGACCAAGGCCGGTGCACAGGCATGGGCGGCCGACGCGGGTATAGCGCTGGTGTTCCCGGATACCTCGCCCCGCGGGCCGGACGTGGCAGATGATGACGCGTATGATCTGGGCCAAGGAGCCGGATTTTATGTGAATGCCACCGAGGCCCCTTGGGCGCCCCACTATCGCATGTGGGACTATGTGTCGTCAGAACTACCCGAGCTTCTGACACGCAACTTTGCCATTGATGCAGAACGACAGGGCATTACAGGGCATTCTATGGGCGGGCACGGCGCACTGACACTGGCGATGTCGCTACCGGGGCAGTTCCGCTCTGTTTCGGCTTTTGCACCGATCAGCCACCCGACAGCATCTGATTGGGGAAAGAAGCAATTGAGCGCCTATCTGGGCGCGGACGAAACACGATGGTCACAGCATGACGCGACCCTCTTGATGCGCAGCGGCGGATTTGACGGCCCGATTTTGATCGATACCGGCACGGACGATCAGTTCATCGACCTTTTGCAGCCCGAGGCGTTTGCATCCGCCGTAGCTGAACGGCGACAAAACGCAGTTCTGCGATTGCAGCCGGGTTATGACCACAGTTACTTCTTTGTTTCTACTTTCATGGAAGATCATGTCGCTTTCCATGCCAACGCGCTTTGGTCCTGACGGATACGGCGCTATTCCGAGGACACCTGATGCAGATTGACGCCGTCGTTTTCGACATTGGCAACGTGCTGATCGAATGGCAGCCCGAA
>CAWUIW010000064.1:0-13197 GCA_963922515.1 uncultured Rhodobacterales bacterium
ACCGCGTGACCGAACATGTCTCCGCGATTGACCTTGCGGATCGCCGCAAGGGATGGATTCTTGGCATGTTGGGCGGGCTGGCTTTCAACTTGTTGCTGTTCTTCGCTATTCTTGTGGTGATCTACGTCTGGCGTTCTTCGCCGTGACCGTTGGGGTGCCACTGTGACCGTTGCAGGTTGTCTCGAACCACCAGCGTGACGGTCACAAAACTCACGTAAAGCAACAGATACCAGGACCCCATCTTGGCCAAGCTGACCAATTGTCCGTCGCTTTGCCCGGAATATAGCCATGTGCGCGTCAGTGTGCCGATGTTCTCGGCCAGCCACAGGAAGAACGATGCAAGAAATGCCGCAAGCGGCAGCGGCATCCAATAGACGTTTTCGCCGATACGGAACCAAATTCGGGTGCGGGCATAAAGCAGCAGGGTGGCGGCAAAAAGCCCAAGCCGAATGTCTGGTCCGAAATGGTGGCCAAAGAAGTTCAGATAGATCGCGGTCGCGAGCAAAACAGTCAACCAAAACCGCGGGTAGGGCGCAAACCGCATATCGAACAGGCGAATGACCCGGGCAATGTAAGAACCGACCGAGGCGTACATGAAGCCGGAAAACAGCGGCACATCAAAAATTTTTATCACGCCGGGTCCGGGATAGACCCAACTGCCCATGTGTACCTTGAACACCTCCATTACGGTGCCGGTCAGGTGAAACAGCACTATCACACGGGCTTCGCGCCAGCTTTCCATGCCGGTGGCTAGCATCAAGGCCTGCAAAACCAGCGCATAAATCAGCAAGGCATCGTAGCGTGCCAATGCCCAGTCCGGTTGCCACAGGCGAGCCGACACGATCATGCCGATCAGCAATAGCCCGCCAAAGATGCCAGCCCACCCCTGTTTCAGGACGAACATGATCAGCTCTGCCACGGCGAACGGCAGCCGCGCGCGCATCCAGTCGCCCAAGCGTCTTTCAAGGGCGCGGGTGCGCGACGTGTTGGGCTGGGCGACCGTCATCTAAGCAAGCGGCCAGAACAGTGTCTGGCCGCGATGTCAGATCACAACTTAGGGTAAATCGGGAAGCGCGCGCACAGGTCGGCGACTTCCTGTTTCACCTTTTCTTCTACGGCGCTGTTTCCATCTTCGCCATTTGCGGCAAGACCGTCGACCACCTCGATGATCCAATTTGCAATCTGGCGGAACTCGGGCTCGCCGAACCCGCGTGTTGTGCCAGCTGGCGAGCCCAAGCGGATACCGCTGGTGATGGTCGGTTTTTCCGGATCAAACGGCACGCCATTCTTGTTGCAGGTGATGTGCGCGCGGCCCAGCGCTTTTTCTGTGGCGTTGCCCTTCACGCCCTTGGGGCGCAAATCCACCAGCACCACATGCGTGTCGGTGCCATGTGTGACTGTGTCAAGCCCGCCTTTGATCAACTGATCCGACAAGGCTTGGGCGTTGGCGATCACTTGTTGCTGATAGGTTTTGAAGTCCGGTCGCAACGCTTCGCCAAAGGCCACCGCCTTTGCCGCGATGACATGCATCAGCGGACCGCCCTGAATGCCCGGGAAGATGGCCGAATTGAATTTCTTGGCCAAGGCTTCGTCATTGGTCAGGATCATGCCGCCACGCGGCCCGCGCAACGTTTTGTGCGTTGTTGTGGTTACAACATGGCAATGCGGGAATGGCGACGGGTAAAGCCCGGCCGCGATCAGGCCCGCGAAATGCGCGACATCGGCCAGCAGATAGGCGCCGACACTGTCGGCAATTTCACGCATTTTCGCGAAATCTATGGTGCGCGGGATGGCGGATCCGCCCGCAATGATCAGCTTTGGCTGGTGTTCGGTCGCCAGCGCCTGAACCTGATCGTAGTCCAGCAGGTTGTCTTGCTGCCGCACCCCGTACTGCACGGCGTTGAACCACTTGCCCGACTGGTTCGGGCGTGCTCCGTGGGTCAGGTGACCACCTGCATCAAGGCTCATCCCGAGGATCGTGTCACCCGGTTGCAGCAGGGCCTGGAACACGCCCTGGTTGGCTTGACTGCCCGAGTTCGGCTGAACGTTGGCATAATCGCAGTTGAACAGTTTGCAGGCGCGTTCGATGGCCAGGTTTTCAGCAACATCGACGAATTGACACCCGCCATAGTATCGGCGCCCCGGATAGCCTTCGGCGTATTTGTTGGTCATCACGCCGCCTTGTGCTTCCATCACGGCGGCGCTGACGATATTTTCGGACGCGATCAGTTCGATCTCGTCGCGCTGACGACCCAGCTCGGATGTCATGGCGCCAAACAGTTCGGGGTCTCTGCTGCTGAGCGTTTCGGTGAAGAAACCGGTGTCACGATGCGGCGCGTTCATGGCAATTGCCTTTCTATCGGCTTAAATGGGTTCGAATTGGCGGATTTCCTATCGGAAACTAACGCAGGCGGAAAGCCTGTAAAGCGACCTTTCGATTGATCGGCGCGGCAAGGGTGGCGCCAAGCGGAAAGGTATGTTTGTTTCGGAACCGAATGCGCAAGACTGGAAACGGACGGCATGACACTCAAGATCGCGTTTATGGCGAGCCAAGCTCCGGTCGCGCAGACCGCGCGGGCCACTTTGATCGGGCGTTACGGCGACGCCGCACCTGACGAAGCCGACGTGATCGTCGCCCTGGGCGGAGACGGTTTCATGCTGCGCACCCTGCACGCAACGCAGGAATTGCCAGCGCCAGTTTACGGGATGAACCGCGGCACAATCGGCTTTCTTATGAACGAATACAGCGAAACGGATCTGATGGATCGCCTTGCCGCCGCCGAAGAGGAAAAGGTGAATCCGCTGACCATGCGCGCGATGGATCGCGCCGGTGTCGAGCATCAGGCGTTGGCGATCAACGAGGTGTCTATGCTGCGCGAAGGTCCGCAAGCCGCCAAACTGCGCATATTCGTAGATGGCCGCATGCGGATGTCAGAACTGGTTTGTGACGGCGCGCTTGTCAGCACGCCTGCGGGGTCAACGGCTTACAATTACTCGGCACATGGGCCGATATTACCGATCGGATCTGACGTGCTGGCGCTTACGGCGATCGCGGCATTTCGGCCTCGCAGATGGCGCGGGGCGCTGTTGCCAAAAATGGCGCGAGTCCGGGTCGAAGTCATCGAGGCGGACAAACGCCCGGTCATGGTGGATGCCGATGCCGTGCAATTCCGAAATATCGATTGGGTCGAAGTCACATCGGAACCTGCTGTCGTGCACCGGATATTGTTCGATCCCGGACACGGGTTGGAAGAGCGGCTTATCTCCGAACAGTTCACTTAAGCGCTGCCAGCGACCGGCATCCAAGCGGAAACCGCATCTGCGGGAACGCAGCCTCGCATACGGCCAAGGCTTTCCACCAATTCATTTGCACCTGATTGGATCGCATGGTCGATCAGATCAGATGGATCGCTAACCACGCTTTCGGCTTGTGTCAGCACACCATCCACCCGACTTTCCAGCGCATCAACGCGGGTTTCCACGCGTTGCAACGCGGCGCTGCTCACCTCGCCTGACTGGTCTCGCAACGTGGCCAGGTCGGCTCTTAAACCTGCAAGTTCCGTCCGCGTGTCCTGCATCTCTTGCTGTAAGGGTTCGACAATCTGCAGGTTGCTGGCAAAGGCGGCGGTCAAGTCATGCACGCGATTGGACAACTGCCATGCAAGGAACAGGCACAGCGCAATCAAAATCAGTGTTGCATTGAGCAACGCGAAAAAGAGGTCTTTCAAAACCCGAAGCATCACTGTTTCCTTTCCATCAGCTCATGCGATCCCAAAGTGTTTCTGACAGGCCACCCAGCCGGTCCTCGACCGCGATCATGGCATCCACAACCATATCCTCGCGCCATCGTTGTCCTATGAGCTGTACGTTGATGGGGCAGGGGCCTTGTGGCAAGTCAGCCAGCAATGCGGGCAAACAGCCAGCCGGCAGGCCGAGGTAGTTCATCGAGTATGAATAGATGGCCGTGCCCAAGGCATCGACGACACCGTCGCGGCCTTCGGTGTCGCGGCCCGGCGCAAAAAACGGCTGCAACATAAAGGGTGTCAGCACCAATGGATAATGGTCCAGAAAGACGGACCATGCCCGCGCAAAATGACTCCGACGGGCTAACGCGTGCAGGAGCTCGTCGCCCACCAGCGGGGGAAACTCCACAAAATAAGTATCGAAAATAGACCGTATCGTGTCAGAGCCATGCGCCCGAATGTCTGGACCCATCAGCGTTTTGACCTCGCCCATCAGCGCGCGGTACCCCTCGCGCGCCGTTTCATACAGCAGCGGAGGCTCCACGTCTTCGACCACGTAACCTGCATCCCGCAAAGCTGCGGCGGCATGGTCGATGGCGGCTTCTACGCGAGGGTGGACGCCGAAGCCATGACCTGATTTGGTAACGGCGACACGGATTGGCCCGCTCGCGCGCGGGCCATGCCACGGCAGCGGTACGTGGAATGGATCCCGTGGGTCTGGTTGGATTAGGACGGGCATGGCCAAGTGCAGATCGCGGGCCGCGCGGGTGATCAGACCCTGCACTGACATCGATTGCGCCAGCAATCCGCGTTCCGCCTTTTGACTGGGGTTCCAAGCCGGCACCCGGCCGAGTCCTGATTTGATCGTGACAGCCCCGTTGGCCGCCGCAGGAAATCGCAGCGAGCCGCCAATATCATTGCCATGCGCCAGCGCCCCGATGCCAGCCATGACCGCTGATCCGGCCCCGCCCGATGACCCCCCCGGAGAGGTATGCAACCCCCACGGGTTATTGGTCCGGCCATGCAGTGGATTGTCCGTGTCCGCACGGAAGGAAAACTCCGGCGTGTTGGTACGACCGATGATAACCGCGCCCGCGTTCTCAAGGTTCCGGACGATCGGTGCGTCATCCGGGGCGATCACGTCTTTGAATGCCGGAACGCCGTTGCTGGTGGCCTGTCCCTTTTGATCCACGTTGATCTTGATTGTGACAGGCACACCGTGCAAGGGGCCCCTCTCGTTTGCGGCAGCATCCAACGCTGCAGCCCGTGCGCGTGCCGCATCATGCAAAGGGGCCACAACGGCGTTCAATTCCGGATTGACTGCATCCAGCCGGGTTAGGGCGCTTTCGGTGGCCTCGGCCGCGCTGATGTCGCCTGAACGGGTCTTGTTTGCGAGCGCTGCTGCACCGAGGCGCCAAATTTCCTGGTCTGACATGCCGGACTCCTTCTCATCCAGCCTAGCCGATGACAGCAGCGCTGCAAGTCATGGCCGCATTTACCTGGCCAGCATACGGCCGGGAAAGATCAGGTCTGGTGCATCCGTAAGGCCAGCGGGGTGCGCCGCATGTAAGCGCGGCCAGCCACCGGGCTGCGCATCTGTTTTTTCCGTAACGGACCAAAGGCTGTCACCCCGCGCGACGGTGTGCCCAATCACTGGCATGTCCAGCAGCTGTCCGGGCGACAGTTGGTCTGTCAGCTTCAGGCCGTTCGCATCTGCCAGCAATCGCCAGTACGGATCTTGCAAAGCGGTGTCGTTGTCCATGGCTGCCCCCGCAAGGGACCATAGGTTATCTGCTGGCTGAACAACATAGCGCAACCCGGGACGCGGCGGGGCAATGGGAAAGCGGTCGAAACCGGCCCGAAGCAAGCAACTGTAGTCGTGCCCGCACGCGTGTTCGGCACTGTCGTCCCAAGCAAGACGACGGATTGACGGGAACCGGTCGAACGCGTCAATGCCCATCGCGCTTGCCACGGGCGTGCGCCCGTCGCCGGGCAAGGAATTGGTATAAAAGTTTTGCGGGCCCGGGGCCAAATCAGGAGATTTTCGACCTGCCAGCGACATCCAATGGATGCCCGGAAAATCGCGGTTGTCGATGCTTCTAACCTGGCTGCCGGTGTTGCCGGGGCGCTGCATAAGTCGGCTCCAGCCTTCGAGCCATAGACCTACCTGACAGGTTTGAGCGAGGATCGCCTCTGCACCACCAGAACCCTGCAATCCGGCAGCTGATCCGTCAGATGTGTCCACGCTGCCTTGTGCTGAGCTTGCCGAAGAAGAGCTTGGATTTCCCGAAAAATCGAGCTTTGGAAACCTGCTGCCTTGCCAAAACGTGCCATCGGCCAGCCCAGTGCAAAACAAAGTGGCCATATCAGCGCCGGAGACGCCACGTTCGCCGAAATGTGGGTGCGCCAGAAACGTCACACCAGAAATCTGTACGCCGACCTTTTCCAAGTTGTGAGCATGGTTGTACATCAGGTCTTTGGCGATGAAACCGCCCATGGAAAACGCCAGAAGGTGAACCGTGCCCTCAATCGGTACAGTCTGTAGCAGGGTTGCGATGTCGGTCGCGACTTCCTGAAACGTGATGTTGCGTCCGGTGTAGCGGCGTTTTCCCTGTGCGGCCGGCGTCAGGTCGCCGCCGGGGCCCAGTTCAAACATGCGCAAGGGATGTGGACGACCCGCATCATCCACTTGACCACCCGCATTGAAGTCTACGGCGTAAACGCGCTGATGGTTCTCGCGCACCAGACGCGGCAGCGGATTGTCGGACGCGTGAAAAGCGTCAAGCGGCAGCGTGTATCCCATGCCGGGGATCAAGACATAGGTGCGCCGGTCGGTTTCGGGGGCCGCCGACTCGGGTGGCGGGGCGCGGCGTGCAAAACGGACGGGACGCAGGCAGAATTGCAGCCGGTTCGCGACCCGGCGCGCGATGTCTTCGGAAAATTCACCCGGGTCCACGGTGATCCCGGTGCCTTCAACCTCGTATTCGAAGGTGCCGACCGCGGCGACGATTTTGTCGGTCAACCCTTTAATACGCGGGAAAACATCCAGCCCGGCGTCGCAATTGCGATTGCCGTCATCACCGCATGCGATCTGTCCAAAACCCCCGCAAGGCATGCACATTTCTGTCGAGGCATTCAGAACCGCGGCAATGCCCTTTTCCGGAAGACTAAGCTGCAGCAACTCATATTCTTCATCCCCACAGTCCGCATGCGCGACCGTCCCGAGCCCACAAAGGACCAACGAGAACGCAAACGCAAATCTGGCAAAAGGTGGCGCGGGCATCAGTGTCTCCAGCAAAGGGCGATGCCAACACCTTTACCACGGTTTCACATCACTTGGCGTAGCCGATCGTCTGCAGCGCAGTTCTGATTTCATCAAGGATCACAGGATCATCGATTGTGGCGGGCATTTTGTATTCTGCACCGTCTGCAATCTTGACCATGATACCGCGCAGGATTTTGCCGGACCGAGTCTTGGGCAAGCGGTCTACGATTACCGCCAATTTGAAGGCCGCCACCGGGCCAATCTTTTCACGAACCAGTTTGACGACTTCGGTGATGATCTCGTCCCTTGGTCGGTTGACACCTGTGTTCAGGCACAAAAAGCCCAGCGGCATTTGCCCTTTGAGCTGATCGGTGACACCGATCACGGCACATTCGGCCACATCCGGATGCTCTGCCAACACTTCTTCCATCGCGCCCGTCGACAACCTGTGGCCGGCCACATTGATCACGTCATCGGTGCGGGCCATGATGTAAAGGTAACCGTCCTCATCGATATAGCCGGCATCTCCGGTTTCGTAATAGCCAGGGAACTTTTCCAGATAGGATTTGCGGTAACGGGGTTCTGCGTTCCACAAAGTGGGCAACGTGCCGGGTGGCAAGGGCAGTTTCGTCACGATGGCGCCCAGTTCGCCTGCCGGCAATTCCTGGCCCTCGTCATCCAGTATTTTCATGTCGTAGCCAGGCATCGGCACGCCCGGTGACCCCAATTTGATCGGCATCATTTCGATCCCGGTTGGATTGGAAACGGCCGGGTAGCCAAGCTCTGTTTGCCACCAGTGGTCGATCACCGGCACGCCAAGTTTCTCGTGCGCCCAGTTGATCGTGTCGGGGTCAGCGCGCTCCCCGGCCAGAAAGACAGAGCGCAAACCGCTGACGTCGTAGTTCCCGATTTCCAACCCCTCCGGATCCTCGCGTTTGACGGCGCGAAATGCCGTCGGCGCGGTAAAGAATGCCGCGACCTTGTGTTCGGAAATCACACGCCAAAACGTCCCGGCATCAGGGGTTCCGACCGGTTTGCCTTCGAATACGATGGTCGTATTGCCGTGAATCAGTGGGGCGTAGCAAATGTAGGAATGGCCCACGACCCAGCCGACATCCGATGCGGCCCAGAATACCTCTCCGGGGTCCACGTCATAGACGTTCTTCATCGTCCAATTCAGCGCCACGAGGTGCCCACCGGTGGGGCGCACCACACCCTTGGGTTGGCCGGTCGTGCCCGATGTGTACAGGATGTAGGCTGGCTCATTTCCACGAACCGGCACGCATTCCGCAGGTGTCGCACCGGCCTCTAGCGCGCCCCACTCGACATCACGGCCGTCGATTAGGTCGGCAGGGGACTGTTCGCGTTGCAGGATGACGCAGAACTCGGGTTTGTGCGTGGCAATCTCGATCGCCCCATCCAGCAACGGCTTGTACTGAACAACGCGTCCGGGCTCGAGCCCACAAGACGCTGCGACGATCGCTTTTGGCGCACAATCGTCAATGCGTACAGCAAGCTCGGTGGCTGCAAAACCGCCGAACACGACCGAGTGGATCGCCCCGAGCCGCGCACAGGCTAACATGGCAACCAACGCTTCGGGCACCATTGGCATGTAAATGATCACGCGGTCACCCTTGGCAATGCCCTTTGCCTGCAGACCACCGGCGAACAAAGCGACGCGGTCTTTCAGCTCGGCATAAGTGATCTTGGCCTTGTTGCCTGTGATCGGGCTGTCATAGATGATCGCGACTTGCGCGCCGCGGCCATTTTCAACATGGCGATCCACCGCGTTGTAGCATGTGTTCACCTCGCAATCCGAGAACCACTCGTACAGCGGGGCGTTGCTGTCATCTAGCGCCTTTGTCGGCGGCGTGACCCAGTCGATGGCCTTGGCTGCAGACATCCAGAATGCCTCTGGATCGGATTTCCATTTTCCATAAACATCTGAATAGCTCATCCCAGCCTCCCAAATCTGCATGTTTTCGGTGTAACGGCGGTGTGTATTGCGGGCAAGAGAGACGGCGTTTGCAACCGCTTACGTGTCAACTTGTTTACACACGCCCCCTGCAGAATGTTAAATTTTCCGACACAAATCAAAGGCGCGCGGCCATGGGAGCCGCCAAGCGGCGACCTCTGCCCGCCGATTGCGCGAACCGGTGACAAAGCGCTTCATCGGGAACGTAGCAGCTAGCCATAATGGGCCACGGGCGTACCAGCGATTGCGCTCATGTTCAGCAGGCCGCGGGCGGTAATGGCCGGTGTCACGATATGGGCGCGGTTGCCCATGCCCATCAGAATGGGGCCCACCTCTAACCCGCCGGCACGCGCTTTCAAAATGTTTCGTACACCCGAGGCTGCGTCTGAATGGCCAAAGATCAGAACATTCGCGGCGCCGTCCAGACGATTGGCAGGAAAGACACGTGCCCGCAACTCCGGGTCCAACGCCACGTCTACGTTCATTTCACCTTCGTAGGAAAAGTCTCGCGGTTCCGCATCCAATATTGCTAGGGCCGCCCGCAATGTGCGTCCGGTTGCGCAATCGGTTGATCCAAACTGTGACTGCGCGCAGAGAGCGATTTTGGGCTCCAGCCCAAATCGGCGGACATGTCTGGCCGCTCCGATTGCAGAGAGAGCGATCTGTTCGGGTGTGGGTTCTGCGTGAACTTGCGTGTCAGCGATAAACAGCGGGCCATCTTCAAGGATCATTAACGAAAGGGCGCCATCGGCATGATAGGCGCCGCCGCCAAGGATTTGCTGCACGTAGTTCAAATGCCAGGAATAGGCGCCGAATGTTCCGCAAATCAGGCTGTCGGCTTCCTCGCGGTGCACCATGACAGCCCCGATTGCCGTTGTGTTGGTGCGCATAATTGCGCGCGCAAGGTCCGGCGTTACGCCGTTGCGTGCCATGATTTCATGATAGGTGCCCCAATAGTCGCGATATCGCGGGTCATTTTCTGGGTTCACGATGCGCAGGTCGCTTCCCGGCCGCACCACAAGACCCAACCGTTCGCAACGGCTGTTGATCACGTCAGGGCGACCGATCAGAATGGGCGTTTCGGTGGTTTCTTCGAGCATGGCCTGAGCGGTGCGCAGCACCCGCTCATCTTCTCCCTCGGCAAACACGATCCTGCGGCTTTCGGCGCGGGCGCTATCGAACACCGGTCGCATGAGTAATGCGGATTTGAACACAGAACCATTCAACCGCTCTTTATAAGCTTCGATGTCGTCAAGTGGGCGCGCCGCAACGCCGGTGCGCATGGCGGCCTCGGCCACGGCCGAAGAAACAACGCCGACCAACCGCGGGTCAAAAGGTTTTGGAATCAGGTAGTCGGCTCCAAAGTTCAACTGTTCGCCCTTGTAGGCCGCGGCGGCTTCGGCACTGGTGGTCGCACGTGCCAAAGCTGCGATACCCTCGATACAAGCCAGTTGCATTTCGTCATTGATTTCTGTTGCACCGACATCTAGCGCGCCGCGAAAGATAAACGGGAAGCACAGAACATTGTTCACCTGATTTGGATAGTCACTGCGTCCAGTGGCGATAATAGCATCTGGCACTGCTGTTCGGGCCAGATCCGGCGCAATTTCAGGATTTGGGTTCGCCAGCGCAAAAATGATTGGACGCGCGGCCATCCGTTTCACTTGATCGGCGCCCAGCACATTGGGTCCGGACAGCCCGAGGAATAGATCCGCATCGTCGATAACATCGTCCAGTGTGCGTTTTTCTGAAGCCTGCGCATACGCCGCTTTTTGCGGGTTCATATCCTCTTGCCGGCCTTCATGGACCAAGCCGTGAATGTCACAAAGCCAAACGTTTTCGCGTTTCACGCCCAATTTGAGCAACATGTTCAGGCACGCTATACCGGCGGCACCGCCACCGGTGCTGACAACCTTGATGTCGGCAAAGGATTTACCGGCCACGCGCAGGGCATTGGTGGCTGCCGCCCCAACTACGATCGCCGTGCCATGTTGGTCGTCATGAAAAACCGGGATGTTCATACGTTCGCGGCACAGCTTTTCGACGATGAAGCAATCCGGGGCCTTGATATCTTCAAGATTGATCGCGCCAAAGGTTGGCTCAAGCGCGCAGACGATGTCTGCCAGTTTTTCAGGGTCGGGTTCATTCACCTCGATATCGAAGCAATCGATGTTGGCAAACTTCTTGAAAAGAACCGCCTTGCCTTCCATGACCGGTTTGGAAGCAAGTGCACCGATGTTGCCAAGTCCCAGAACTGCAGTGCCGTTCGACACGACGGCTACCAGATTGCCGCGCGATGTGTAGCGCGCAGCATTGGCATTGTCTTCTTTGATCTCCAGGCAAGCCTCGGCCACGCCGGGTGAGTATGCCCGAGACAGGTCGCGCCCGTTTGCCAAGGGTTTGGTGGCGCGAATCTCCAGTTTTCCCGGCTTCGGGTTTTCGTGGTAGAACAAGGCCGCCTGACGCAGAGACTGTTTTTCGGCCATGTGGCTGATCCTCTCAAAAAAACTAGTTTAACCTTAAACTACTTTTTGCATCGGCGTAACCAATGAATTTCCCGATGCGCCGATTGGGCGCGCTCAACGTCGGCTTGCAAAACGCGAGCGTGCCCGTCAAGGTTCTGATTACAGCGAGGGGAAACATGTCCGACATCCGTGCCGAAATACGCTTGCCCACACGCGAGTTGCGCGATGATATTCCGTTTTTCACCAAGACGCTGGGTTTGCGGCTGGACATGATCTATCCCGCGGATGACCCACAGGTAGGCGTTTTTTCCGGACATGGACTGCGCCTGCGCATTGAAAAGGGGGCGGCCGAGCCTGCCGGGACCATTCGGATCCTCTGTGATGACCCGGACGGTTTTGCCAATGGTCAGCGCAGTCTTGTTGCACCCAACGGCACTCGTGTTGAAATCGAAGAACGCGATCCACCGCTGGTCCTGCCCCCGACACAACACTCTTTCGTCGTGCGCCGCCTCGCGGATCAAGCGCCTTGGATCATCGGTCGTGCCGGTATGCATTATCGCGATCTGGTGCCTGATCGGCTAGGAGGGTCGATCATTGCAAGCCACATCCGCATACCCGATGGCGGCCCGGTGCCGGATATGGTGCATTTTCATAAGGTCGGCTTTCAGCTGATCTTTTGCATCAAAGGTTGGGTCGACGTGGTATACGAGGATCAAGGCGGCCCCTTGCGGCTGCACGCCGGTGACTGCTTTATCCAGCCTCCGGAAATACGGCATCGCGTTCTCGAAGCCAGCGATGGGATCGAAGTGATCGAGATCGGCGTTCCCGCCGAACACATCACGGAGATCGACCACGATATGGAATTGCCAACCCCTCACCTGCGCCCAGACCGGGAATGGGATGGGCAAAAGTTCGTATTCAACACGGCTGACGGTGCGGCCTGGGGGCCGTTTCGGGTGCCGGGATATTCGTGCCGCGACACGACGATCAACGCCAATACCAAGGGCGTAGCCAGCGTGCAGGTTGTCCGCCCATCTGGCGGCGAAACGGTTTGGGCGACGCATGATACCGACATTCTGTTTGCTTTCGTGATGTCCGGCTCTGTGACGCTCGAAGGTGAAGGCAAGGCGCCTTACACTTTGGAAGCTGGCGACGCTTTCGTGATCCCACCGGGCCTGCGCACGGCGCTGTCCAACCCGTCGCAAGATTTGGAATTCATGGAGGTGACATTGCCGGGTCAATTCAACACGGAGTTTGACGCAGGATGAGCCTGAAGGACACAGCGACTGCCGTCAGGCTGAACGCGCATGCACCCTACTCCAACTTCCAAGTCGGTGCTGCGATCCGCTCGGCATCTGGCAAGGTTTATGCGGGATGCAATGTAGAAAACGTGGCTTATCCGGAAGGAACCTGTGCGGAAGCCGGCGCGATTTCGGCCATGGTTGCTGCGGGTGAAACCGAACTGGTCGAGGTTTACGTGATTGCGGGCAGCCCCATGCCCGTCACGCCTTGCGGTGGCTGTCGTCAGAAGCTTGCAGAGTTTGGGGCGGCCGACGTTAAGGTAACGATGGCAACGACCGGGGGTGTCGAGGAGGTGACAACGCTGGGCGAGTTGCTGCCCGGTGCCTTTACACCAGATTTCTTGGAAGGCACGTGACATGGACGCGCGTTCGATCCTTGCCAAATTGCGCCAGAAGCAACAGCCGACCATAGCCGAACTTGAATGGTTTGCCGCCAGTGTGGCGGACG
>CAWUIW010000065.1:0-13049 GCA_963922515.1 uncultured Rhodobacterales bacterium
AAGATTTTGATGCGTTGTGCCGGGTGTCGCAAAGCGAGGTTGGCCATTTTGCCAAACATGGCGCGGACCAGCTGAAAGGCGGTGTCGAGGCCGTCGTGGAAACCGTGATCAATCGGGTCGCGCACAAGGGATTTCGCGCGACCATTCAGGGTGTCATTGACCAACCGTTCCAGTTTTCTGCCATCAACAGCCTAGGAAGTTGGACGAAACTGCCGATGGCCTCGGCCAGCGTCACGGGGATTGTTCAGAACTATCTGGAACGCCGGGCAGGCGGTGCAGCGGGCTTCTTGCGTGGCGCCACGCATTTTCTGAATCCCCACCTGTCCTCTCAGACCGCACTCAATCAATGGGGCAACCACGTGGTGGCCAACGCGATCGCCGAGTTTGGCGACAATTCCAAGAAAGACGTTCATTTTCACGGCTTCGCGCCGGGGGCTGGCCTGCCACGGGACTATCAACTCATGTTCGGTACGGCATCCCCCGTTTTCGATGGACGTGGTCGGCCGCGTACCGTCGCTGGCACCAGCAACTTGCGCAGTCGCCTGATCGCCTCGCTACAGTCAGAACTGGCCTTTTTCGACAACGGCAAACTCAAGGAAACGGATGATCCACAATTCCTGCGCGTGGGGGACTATTGGCAGTCGATCGGCAAATCACTGGATGGTCGTACAATTGTAACCCTGGCGGATGGGTCACAAATTCGACCTGCATGGTCAGCCGCGTTCATCAGTTGGGCGCTCATCTCGCAGGGGGTTGATACCACGCAGTTTCGTGGTGCGCAGGCGCATTGGGTCTATTTCAACGACCTCTTGGATAACGTGCTGCCCAATCCGCTTTTCGAGGTAATGGATCCAACGATCTATGCCCCTCAACCGGGCGATATGGTGCATTACGGGCGCACGTCGGCGGCGCATTTCGACCTCGCAGCGACCAAGACCTTTCTCGATGCAGACAAGTTCTACCCCTCGCACAGCGATTTCGTCGTCGACATCGACAGTGCCGCCGGCACAGCGACAACCATCGGCGGCAACGTGGACAACGCGGTCAAATCGAAGCGCGTGAAAATCGACGCGAACGGGTTGCTTCAACCCCGAGTGTCAAACGGCAAGACGTTTCCGTGGATCGCGGTTTTGCGCCTGAAAACTGCGTAGGTCGAGGCAGAGGTGGTGGGTGATAAGAGATTCGAACTCCTGACATCTTCGATGTGAACGAAGCGCTCTACCACTGAGCTAATCACCCGTAGAGCGCGCTCTTAGCGCCCCTCATCGATCACCGCAAGCACCTGCTCGGCAAATTTTTTGAACCGGCATGCCCCCGACAAAAAGAAACAGCGCCTTGCGGCGCTGTTTCTAGCGTTTATTGTATGCGGAAACGTCCGAGATGCGTTTACTCGGCCGGTTCGGCCAGCGGTTCCGATGGAGAATTCGCCGCAGCATCCTCGCCCGCTTCGGCAAAAGACTGGGCGCTTTGGCGCACTCGGCAGACAAACACGCGTCCGTTTTCCTTGTCTTCGCGGCGGGTCACTTTGATCTTTCCAAACGGTTGCAAATTCAGCTCGCGGTCATCTGCCAGCTTGGCCCCGAGGATGTCCAACATCGCCTCGACAACGGGCTTTGCGTCCTTTTTCTTGATCCCCGACTTTTCGACGACAAGATCAACGAGTTCCTTTTTCTTGAATTCATCCGGCATAATCGTCGCCTCCATATCCGCGGCAACGACCTCGGGGGTTACTTCCGGCTCAGGTGCCGGCGCTTCCGAGGGTTTTGCTGCCGCTGTGGTTGTGCTGGCCTTTTTGGCCGTGGATGTTCGTGAGGTGGTTTTCTTGGTCGTGGTCGTTTTGGTTTTGCTGGTTGCCATGTTGTGCCTCATTTTGTGCGAATTTGCGATCACACTACAGGATATTGGCGGTTGATTCCACAAAATCAGTTTGTATCCCGACAATTGTTTCGTTTTGGTGACCAAAAACTGCGGAATTAGGCAAAGAGCTTTCCCAAATGGTCTTGCAAAAATGCCGTGTCTTCGGCTGCTAACCGGATTCCGAGCTCGCCTAAAAAGACAGTCAGGGCCACGTTAGGATGCAGATCATTGGGGACGACCCTGCCGTCTGCTGACGCGCGCGCGCAGGTCACGTTCGCCATCGACACCATCGCACCGTCCACCAATCTTGCGCCAAGCGCGATGCGGACAAAAGGCGCGCCGGACCAAGTCGCGGCCAGCCAATTCGCCGCTTCGAAATCGGCTGGACCCGCCGGTTCAGCGGTAAACGCGTAAACGGAGCGCCAGCCCTGCCCGGCTTCTGCCCGGTCCAGTCGATGCCCCAGATCATCCCCACTCACCACGCGGAAACCCACGCCGCGATCCCAGACTTCGCCACCGTCCATCGGCACGGGAACGGTTGGGGTCGGCCCGGCAAACCCGGCATCCACCAGCCAGCATTGCCCATCAACGCGGACGGTGAGCGTGTGGTGGGTGCGCGGCAAAGGCTCCGGCAAGCCCCACATTACCCGCGCCAGATGGTCAGACACCTGGAAGCCGACACCACGCAACCCTGCCGCCAAGACAGCGTTCAGTTCAAAACAGTACCCGCCCCGATGATGCACGAGGATTTTTTCGACAATGTCCGAAAGATCCAACGACGGTACGCGCCCGAAAAGGGGATCCAATCCATCAAACGGCAGGCTTGCCAGCTGGGCCTGATGATACGTCGTCACAGATGCCAAATCGATCTGACGGGTTGGGGCCAGGCCAATGCGACTGTGCCAAAGTGCAAGCTGGGCGTCATTCATCGCCGTCGATGCCCCCCCTAAAAAAAAGGGCGGCCCGCAGGCCGCCCGATTTTTGTCTGGTCTAGTGGGCCGTTGCCCCGGCCCCGTCGCCGGTCGCGTTGGCCGATGCAAGACGCGCGGCTTCTTCTTCGGCGGCTTCGTCCCATTCAATCGCTTCGGGTTCTGCAACCAAGGCGTGTTTGAGAACCTCGGACACGTGGCTGACCGGAATGATTTCCAAGCCGTCTTTCACGTTGTCCGGGATTTCCGGCAGGTCCTTTTCGTTTTCTTCAGGGATCAACACGGTTTTGATGCCCCCTCGAAGTGCGGCCAGAAGTTTCTCTTTGAGCCCGCCGATGGCCGAAGCGTTGCCGCGCAACGTCACCTCGCCGGTCATCGCAATATCCTTGCGCACCGGGATCTGGGTCAGAACCGAAACAATGGCGGTTACCATCGCCAAACCCGCCGAGGGCCCATCTTTGGGCGTTGCGCCGTCCGGCACGTGTACATGGATGTCGAGCTTGTCGAACATTGGTGGCGCCACGCCCAGTTGCGGGCTGACGGACCGCACGTAGGACGACGCTGCCTCAATCGACTCCTTCATAACGTCACCGAGTTTGCCGGTGGTTTTCATCCGGCCTTTCCCGGGCAAACGCAGAGCTTCAATCGACAGAAGCTCGCCGCCAACAGATGTATAGGCCAGCCCCGTCACCACGCCGATCTGATCTTCCTTTTCGGCAAGGCCATAGCGGAATTTCGGAACGCCCAGAAACTCGTCAAGATTGTCTGGTGAGACCGATACCGTGTCGGCCTCTTTCTTGATGATCTTGGTGAGTGACTTCCGTGCGATCTTGGCAATCTCGCGTTCAAGGTTCCGCACCCCTGCTTCGCGAGTATAGGTGCGGATCGTCTCGCCCAGCGCCTCGTCCGTCAGTTCAAATTCCTTGGGCTTCAGCCCATGGTTCTTGATCTGTTTCGGGATCAGGTGTGCCTTGGCAATTTCGCGCTTTTCGTCCTCGGTGTAGCCGGCCAGCGGAATGATTTCCATCCGATCCAGAAGCGGGCCTGGCATGTTGTAACTGTTCGAGGTGGTCAGGAACATCACGTTCGACAGGTCGTATTCGACCTCGAGATAGTGATCGACAAAGGTGTTGTTCTGCTCTGGATCCAGCACTTCCAGCATCGCCGATGCCGGATCGCCGCGGAAGTCCTGACCCATCTTGTCGATTTCGTCGAGCAGGATCAACGGATTTGTCGTTTTCGCCTTTTTCAGCGCCTGAATGATCTTACCGGGCATCGACCCGATATAAGTCCGCCTGTGACCGCGGATCTCGGACTCGTCGCGTACACCGCCAAGCGAGATGCGAATGAACTCGCGGCCTGTGGCTTTTGCCACCGACTTGCCAAGCGATGTTTTCCCAACACCCGGAGGCCCGACAAGGCACAAGATTGGCCCCTTGAGTTTTTTCGAGCGTTGCTGAACGGCCAAGTATTCCACGATCCGTTCCTTGACCTTTTCAAGGCCATGGTGATCGGCATCCAGAATTTGCTGCGCGCGACCCAGATCTTTTTTGACCCGCGACTTCACCCCCCACGGGATCGACAGCATCCAGTCAAGATAATTGCGCACAACCGTCGCTTCTGCGCTCATCGGGCTCATGTTCTTGAGCTTTTTGAGTTCCGCATCAGCTTTTTCGCGGGCTTCTTTCGACAGTTTGGTTTCCGCGATGCGCGCCTCAAGCTCGGCGACTTCGCCTTCTCCCTCTTCGCCATCGCCCAGCTCGCGCTGGATCGCTTTCATCTGTTCGTTCAGATAGTATTCGCGCTGGGTCTTCTCCATCTGGGACTTGACCCGCGTCTTGATCTTTTTCTCGACTTGCAGAACAGACATTTCGCCCTGCATCAGGCCATAGACCTTCTCAAGTCGTTCACTCACCGACAGCGTTTCAAGAAGTTCTTGCTTCTGCTCGACCTCGACGCCCAGATGACCCGATACCAAGTCGGCGAGCTTGGCCGGTTCGGTGGTTTCCCCGACCGCCGCCAAAGCCTCTTCGGGAATGTTCTTGCGCACTTTTGCATAGCGCTCGAATTCGTCCGCGACCGACCGCAGAAGCGCCTCGGTCGTCGCAACATCGCCGGGCATTTCCGTCAGGTACTCGGCGCGCGCTTCGAAAAAGTTGTCATTCTCCAAAAACTCGGTGATCCGGACCCGGCCAATGCCTTCGACCAGAACTTTTACCGTGCCATCGGGCAGTTTCAAAAGCTGCAGAACGTTGGCCAAAACGCCCGCTTTAAAGATGCCATCGGTTGTCGGGTCATCGATGCCGGGGTCTTTTTGGCTCGACAACAAAATCTGCTTGTCGTCCGACATCACTTCTTCAAGTGCGCGAACGGACTTATCCCTGCCAACAAAAAGCGGCACGATCATATGCGGAAACACCACAATGTCGCGCAGTGGCAAAACGGGATAAGAGGAGTTGAGGGGCTCTTGCATGCTCTATCCTTATCATTGGCAAGACAGCTCTGGTCCCTCTTCGAGGCAACGCTCGGCCATCTCCGGTCATGGAGATCAAAGGTGGGTCTGTACCCACCCCATTTCAACCATGTCTGTTTCAGGTCCGGAAATTGTGACCGCAGTGACCCGGGACTGCAAGGCATGAAACCAAGAAAGCTGGGGATGATCCGGATCGAAGTGCCTGAAAGCCAAAACCTGGCTGCGGTCTGAGCAGCCAAGACGAACTGTGCAACTTGCAGGCCGCCTGTCGCCTACGTTATCATTTCTGTAACTTTTTTTGGTGAGCTCAATGAGTTTAGAGGTTCTGATTCTTTTTGCCTTTTCTTTCGGGGTGCTGTTGGTCGCAAGCTTTGATGTCTTCGAGGACGATGATGAAGATGAACAGGCCGCAGCCGGGGACGACGGCGACGAGTCTGTTGTGATCTCGCCGGTCGGCGATCTGCTTGACCCTGATCCCGAACCAGAAATTCCGGACAGCCTGTGACACCCTCCGGACACGCCCAGTCTTGTCATATCTGGTGAGGCGCTTGTGTCGTCACTTAGCATAATCGTCCCGTTCTATGACGAGACCGCCTATATCCGCACGGCGCTGCGGTCGATCCGGGCCCAAAGCACGCCAGACATCGATATCATCGTTGTAAACGACAACCCCGATAAATTTTCAGCGACACAGATCGAGACGCTTGTGGCCGGGTTCGGACCTGTCACGCTGCTTCAGCATGAGACCAACCGGGGTCTTTCGCAGGCGCGAAACACCGGAATGGCGGTCGCTACGGGCCGGTTCATCGGGTTTCTGGATGCAGACGACTACTACATGATTGGCGGTCTGGATCGCCAGTTGAGCCTTGCGATGAGCGAAAATGCCGATATGGCGCATGCGCAAACATATGTCACTGCGCGCGGCAGCGCCGATCATCGCCTGTTGCGCCGGGACCGATTGCTGTTTGGCGATAGAAAATCAAGCAGCGGCCTTTTGGGAGCAGAGGCTGCTCAATTCATCGCGTCATCTTGGTCCAGTTTGTATAGCCGGGATTTCTTGCTCGAAAATGACCTGCGCTTTGACACTGAACAGCGCAAATTCGAAGACCGGCTGTTCGTCCTGCACGCTGTGACCCGCGCAAAGCACTTGGCTTTTCTCGGTGCGCCAACCCGTGTCTGGCGCGGACGCGCAGGATCGATTTCAGTGTCATCGGGTACGCCTGAAACTCATTTATTACAGATAAAGTTGCTGGAAAAATGCCTCGCTCACATGCGCAAGGAGCATGCATCCGGTCGGGTGCCGCTGCGGATGCTGCGCCGCGAGGTTTTCAACACGGTCTCGCGCATCGTTTGGGATCTGGAGTTGCTGCCAGCCGTGTTGGGATCCGACTTACCCGTTTACGCGGACATCGCCGAACGGATTCCCGCAATGCTTGGCGACGACCGGTTTGGTCATGCGATCTTTGAGGACCCTGTGCTGGCGCCCATCAGCCGGGTTGGCATGGTCACCCGGCTCGGACGGGTGAGCCGCAGCGCTTTTTTTGACATTCACAGATCGTTGCGCGACGGGGAACTTCAAAAGGCCGCGGATGTGATCAGCCAATGCGCAAGCCCCACGGCGCCGTTTGTCCAGTTGAACCAAAAAGGTCCGAAATTGCTGCTGCACGTAGGCATGCACAAAACCGGATCAACCTTTATCCAGCATAACCTGCTGGCGCATCGCGGGGCGTTGCTGAGTGCAGGTTGGCTGTTTCCCAAAGCCGGGTTTGATGTCCCTGTCGATCCGATCCGCGCCGGAGCCACACCGGGCCATCACGGCCTTGTGGCCGCGCTTCGAAAAAACGACGAAATCGCCTGGCAAGCCTTGCGAAACGAAATCCGCAAAACGAAGCCAGAAACTGTGATTTTGTCGTGCGAGAATTTCCTGTTTCCAACCGCACATGACCGCACCGAGTTGTTGCAACAACTTGCGCGTCGCTTATCGGGCTTTGCCGAAATCCAGCCGATCGCGCTGGTGCGCCGCTTTGACGTTTACATAGAAGCGCTGTACCGCGAGCGGGTCGCTGGTGGGCTGCCGATGGGAACAGCAAAATTGCCCGGCTTTCTGAATGACTTCACCAATTCACTGTGCGATTTTCCGGCGCTTTTTGGCCCGATGGAGCTGGCGCTTCACGCGCGTGTGCGGTTTGGCGATTTCGATGCCGACAAGACGAAAGGTCTTTGGCGGTCTTTCGCAAAGCTTGCCGACCTGCCCCGCGATTTGGAAGACGTGGATGCACCCAGATACCCAACGCCTGATCGGACGAGCACCGAAGTGGCGGCCCTGATCAACATGACCATCGGAAACCCGGATCGTCGCCGGCAGATGCTGAAGGGCTGGTTCGCACAACGGGCGCTCAATGGTGACAGCGCCAGCATGATCCCACCATCGCGGCGCGCCGATCTCCTCATACGTTGGAGCGATGCATCGGCGGGCTTTGCAGCTGACCGCGGATACTCCCCGGATCTGGCCGTCGCTCTAAAAGAGCTGCTTCACGAAAACTGGGAGCCCCCTGGGCCGATCGACACGGACGTGTTGGCAACGCTGAACGATCTGTCCGCCATGGCCCGAACGATGACTGTTCCGCCGCCTGTGCCTCCGGTGCCCAAGCGTCCTGACACGCCGCAACACGTGCCGCCACCAACAAAGAACAAAACCCGTTCACCGGACCCAAGATACGCTTTGACCGTTCGTTTGCGCCCTTGGGCGGCACGTATTGTCGACAGCGCGCGCCGGCTGTCCGGTTCAAAACCAAACATGGATGGCTAACTCAGCCGCCGAAACGTCCCGCGCTTTGTCGCTAGACTGTCACTGCGCCCAACAGCAGCAACGGCACCGCAAAAGCCCGGTAGGTGATCTGCAGATTGAAACCGACATACGATGCGTAGGATCCATTAAACAGCAACAAACTTTCTTCGATACTGGTGCCTTCGAAGCCCATCGCCGTGTTCGCCCCGGCCTGAACCGCAAACAACAAAGCCGCCGCGCCAAGAAAACCGAAAACGCCCCAGCGCAACGGCATGGTCGCCCCGATCACTGCGGCCAGCACACTTATGATCAGCAAAAGGGTCATCACAAAGCTCCACACCGGTTTTGCACGTGATCCCGACGTAGGCATGGATGCCTGAAACAAAAACCTCGCCAATCACAAGTTAGCGTCAAGTTTTGCAACCTTTTCGCTGCGACAATGGGGGCGTGTCCTTAAGCCGTTGCAATACTAACTGTATGCTCGAAACAGCCCGAGAGTTCCAATGTCCGAGATCGCCTTGCTTCTGACTGCGCTTCTGTTCGGTGGCATGACCCTGTTTTCGTTCGGTTTTGCGGCAAGCCTGTTCCATGTCTTCGACACGGATACCGCGCGCAAGGGTCTGCGCGGGACGTTCCCGCTGTACTATCTGTTTGTCATCGTCTGTGCCGCCGCGGCTTGTGTGCCGGGCTTTGTGATCTCCGTTCCGGCTGGGATCACGCTGCTTGTCATCGCCGTGAGCACCGCATTCGCGCGGCAGGTTCTGATGCCGCGTATCAACGCGGCCACCGACAGCGGCGCCACAGGCGCGTTCAAACGGTTGCACGGTGGCTCCGTGGTCTTGCAATTGGTACAGATCGTCGCCGCTGGCTGGGCGCTGACGGCAGTTGCGTAAGGCCACGCTCAGAGCGGGTCGATGTCACCCAAGGCGCGGTCCGCGTGAAAGCGGGCTTCCCATGCAGCAAAGTTACCGCTGGCGATCGCCTCTCTCATTTCAGACATGATCTGTTGGAAGTAGTGCAGGTTGTGCCACGTCAGAAGCATCCCCGAGATCATCTCGTTCGACCGAAAGACATGATGCAAGTAGGCACGGCTGTACCCGGTGCAGGCGGGGCACGTACAGCTTTCGTCCAATGGACGGGGGTCGTCCGCATGTCGCGCATTCTTTATGTTGACCACACCGCGCCGGGTAAAGGCTTGCCCCGTGCGCCCCGATCGCGACGGCAGAACGCAATCCATCATGTCGATGCCGCGTTTCACGGCCCCGACGATGTCGTCTGGTTTGCCAACACCCATCAGATAACGCGGCTTCTGCACCGGGAGCATGTCCGGCGCATAGTCCAAGACATCAAACATCGCCTCTTGCCCTTCGCCAACGGCTAGGCCGCCAACCGCGTAGCCGTCAAACTCGATTGCACGCAGCGCATCGGCGCTTTCCCCCCTCAGATCCTCGTCCAGCCCACCTTGCTGAATACCGAACAGGGCGTGTCCCGGCCGATCTCCGAACGCGTCCCGTGACCGCTGTGCCCATCGCATGGACAGCCGCATGCTTTCAGTGATGCGGTCCCTATCGGCCGGCAAGGCGGGGCATTCGTCGAAGCACATCACAATGTCTGATCCCAAAAGGCGCTGGATTTCCATCGACCGCTCGGGCGTCAATTCATGCTTGGATCCATCGATATGCGACCGAAAGGTAACGCCCTGTTCCGTCAGTTTGCGCAGATCTGACAAGCTCATCACCTGAAAGCCGCCAGAATCCGTCAGGATCGGGCGGTCCCAATTCATGAAGCGGTGCAGCCCGCCCAGCCGATCAATCCGCTCTGCTGTTGGGCGCAACATCAGGTGATATGTATTACCCAGCAATATGTCGGCACCGGTGGCGCGCACGCTTTCCGGCATCATCGCCTTGACCGTTGCTGCGGTCCCGACAGGCATGAAGGCCGGAGTGCGAATGTCCCCGCGCGGCGTCGAGATCACCCCGGTGCGGGCTTTGCCATCCGTTTTGCTGAGCGAGAATGAAAAACGTCCCATCGGATCCCCGACCTTGATACACCCGCCTTCTGCGTCAAATACCTTGCTTTGCCAAGGCGGACCGATGGAAGGCCGCAGAGCGATACCGAGGGTTCGGATTAAGCCGCATGAACCACCGATCCGCCAAGAGCGCGCCTAAAGCTTGATTTCGCGATGCCAGGCGCAAATATGAACTACAGGAGTTAAAAAGGTTAACATTATGGACCAACAGCTGATCGATGCGATCGCAAGCAACCTGATCTATATCCTCGGCGCTGCCTTTATCGTGCTCGTGATCTTGAAGGGGATCCGCATTGTGCCCCAATCCGAAAAGTACGTCGTCGAACGGTTTGGGCGGCTGCACTCGATCCTTGGTCCCGGGATCAACTTCACTGTCCCGTTTCTGGACATCGTCAAGCATCAGATCTCGATCCTCGAACGGCAACTGCCCACGATGAGCCAGGACGCCATCACGGCAGACAACGTGCTGGTGCAGGTGGACACGTCGGTCTTTTACCGCATCATCGAACCGGAAAAGACCGTCTACCGGATTCGCGATGTGGATGCAGCGATATCGACCACGGTGGCCGGCATCGTGCGCTCTGAAATCGGCAAGATGGAACTCGACGAGGTTCAGGCCAACCGGTCCACCCTGACCAAGACGATCAAGGACTTGCTGTTTGCCGTCGTGGATGACTGGGGCATCGAGGTGACGCGCGCAGAGCTGCTCGACGTCAACCTCGACGAAGCGACCCGGGCCGCGATGTTGCAACAACTCAACGCCGAGCGGGCGCGCCGTGCGCAAGTAACCGAAGCCGAGGGCCAGAAACGGTCTGTCGAACTGGCGGCGGATGCAGAGCTTTATGCCGCCGAACAAACGGCCAAGGCCCGTCGCATCGAGGCGGAAGCCGAAGCCTATGCGACAGAGGTTGTGGCCAAGGCCATCCGGGACAACGGGATCGAGGCCGCGCAATATCAGGTCGCGTTGAAGCAGGTCGAAGCCCTGAACGCGTTGGGGACCGGTGACGGCAAGCAAACCATTGTCCTTCCAGCCAACGCATTGGACGCGTTCGGCGATGCGTTCGACATGTTGAAAGGACGCAGGTGATGCCGCTTTTGTGGACACTATGGTGGGTCTGGCTCGCCGCCGCACTCGTGCTGGGCATTCTTGAAATCCTGGTGCCGGGCTACGTTTTCCTGGGCTTTGCCATTGGCAGTCTCGGGATGGCGCTGATGCTGGCCAATTTGGGGCTGGAGTTCAGTTTCGCGGTCTCTCTTTTGATCTTTGCCTTTTTCTCGTTGATGGCGTGGCTGGTCTTGCGCCGCGTCTTTGCTTTGCCCAAAGGTCAGGTGAAGATCGTGAAAGACGACATCAACGACTAGGCGCCTTGCCAGGATCGCAAAACTAAAGCAGGTTGGGTCCATTGACCCGCCTTAGCGTCACATTTTTGACGTCATTCTGGACCCATAGACGCTTTCACATTGCCGAAGGTTTCGATGTCTGACACCGCGCAAATCGCCCGCATCAACGCGTTGACATCGAACGCGCGCAGCACATGGCTCGGGCTGCTTTCGGTGCTCGTTTTCGCCACGGTCACGCTGGTCAGCGTCGAACATATCGATTTCTACGGCACCGGACGCGGCACCCAATTGCCGCTCGTCAACATCACCGTCCCCACCTACCTCTTCTTCTACGCCGCCCCGATCCTGATCTTCGCGATCTACGGCTATCTCCATCTCTACCTGATCCGCCTCTGGGACGCGCTGTCCGAGGCCGACCCCCGCATCGACGGCACCCGCCTGGCCGAGCATGTCTCGCCGTGGCTGCTTACCGACGCCGCCCTCGCCCTGCGCGCGGCCCTGCGCCGGGATGGTTGCGCCGAACGTCGCGAAACCGATTGGACCTCGATGGTTCTCAACATCCTGATGACCTGGCTTGCCACCCCGGCTCTCCTCGCCTGGATCTGGTGGGAATCGATGCCCGCGCGCAATTCCACGATGACAGCCGTCGCAGGCCTCATGTGCGCCTTCTCACTCGCAATGGCCAGCGTCAGCCTACGCCTGCTTATCGCTCGCATGTGGGAGCGGCGCTGGCAACCGCCCGCCTTCTGGCGCATCACCCTGATCTACTTCACCAGCGTCGGCACCCTCTGCGCCGCTGTGCTCACTGTCACTTGGGCCCGCACCGAAGACCCGCTGCCGTTTTTACCAACGATCCCCTTGGCCGAGATCGACCTGCAGGATCAACGCCTCACCGACCGCCCCTCCGGCTGGCTGCCCTACGCCATCGCCCGCCGAGAGGACCTTGCCAAATGGTGCCAGCGCGAAGAGGTTACCCCTTGCGAAACAGACTTCGGCGACGACCGGATGAGCGACGACGACCGACGCGCTTTCGCCGAAGAATGGGACATCAAACGCACCGCACAGATCAACGACCTGCGCAAACCCACACATCTCAACCGCTTCAAGGTGGACACGGTGCCTAGCACCACCGAGACGCGCAGCATCCAAATCGAAGTTCTCAACGGAAATAGCAATCGGTTCGCAATGCGCTTCATCGAGGTCAAAGTCCCGACTGATGAGAACCGCCATCAACGGCTCGACCTGCGCGGTGCGAATCTGCGTAGCGCCTTTGTGGCCGGTTCGAACCTGACCGGTGCCAAGATGACTGGCGTCATGGCACGCGAAACGGATCTTGAAGGCGCGAAACTGGTCTATGCAGATCTGCGAAACGCCGAATTGACAGCGGCAAATCTCACCAAAGTTAAGCTGACTTCGGCGCAGCTGCAGGAAGCAGACCTCAGTTGGGCCCGTTTGCAAGAAGCAAACCTGAGCGGTGCGCTGTTGCAGGGGGCTGACCTCAGTTTTGCGCAGTTGCAGCAGGCAGACCTCACCGGGGCGCAGTTGCAGTGGGCAGACATCAGCGCGGCGCAGATGAAAGAGGCAAACCTCAACGGGGCACAGTTGAGGGAGGAAGACCTCAAGTAAGCAGGG
>CAWUIW010000066.1:0-13048 GCA_963922515.1 uncultured Rhodobacterales bacterium
CTACCCATGGTTTTCGAGGTGCTCTGCGCATCGAAAATCCCACCACCGACCATCGTCCAACCAGGCTGATAGTAGTGGATATCGGCAGGATCAATGACGGCAATGTTGAGACCGGGCTTCCGGGACTTCAGGCTGGCCGCAACCGAGATACCGCCAGCTCCGCCGCCGACGATCACAACCTCGAAATGCGCATCTCCGGTATCGGTCGGTGTCTTTCCCCCATTTGCGATCCGGCGCGCAACGCCGTTCATGTCATAGCCTGCAGCCTTGGTGGCGGCGAGGATCTCGGCCATTGGGCGTTTTTTTGATTCGTGGAAGGACCACAATGTCGCCGATCGCGTGCCCGTCCGACAGTAGGCAAGCAATGGGCGTTGTAGGTCTTTCAAGGCATCCCCAAAAGCGGCAACGTCATCATCCTTCACGAGGCCCGAGGCGACCGGTACATATCGCGCTTCGATGCCCGCCGCCTTCGCCGCAGTTTCGATTTCCTCGAAAGACGGTTGGTCCGGGCCCTCGCCGTCTGGGCGGTTGCAAATGATCGCACGGAACCCTTCCGCAGCGATGGCTGGAATGTCCTCGGCCAAGATTTGGGGGCTGACCGTGACTTTTGGAGAGATTTTCTTGAGTTCCATGTCTTTCCTCCTTGGGACCTGACCGCTCACAGACCGTTCACCGGAACCTTGAGCATGGGGTTCCCGTCTTTGTCCGTCGGGACTTCGCCAGCGCGCATGTTTACCTGAAGCGACGGGATGATCAGCTTGGGCATGCTCAATTGCGCGTCGCGTTCTGTACGGAATTTGACGAAATCGGCCTTGGTTTTGCCGTCGCCGACGTGGATGTTCGTGGCTTTCTGTTCAGCGACCGTAGTCTCCCAGGCAATGGCGCGCCCGCCAGGGCCGTAGTCATGACACATGAACAGACGGGTCGTATCAGGAAGCGCCAGCACCTTCATGATGCTGTCGTAAAGCTCTTCGGCAGAGCCGCCGGGAAAATCGCAGCGGGCAGAGCCACCATCAGGCATGAACAAGGTATCGCCAACAAAGGCCGCGTCGCCCATCACGTGAACCATGCAGGCCGGCGTATGGCCCGGCGTGTACATGGCAAAGCACTGCATACCGCCGACCATGTAGGTGTCACCGTCTTCGAACAGCGCGTCAAACTGGCTGCCGTCCCGCTGGAATTCGGTGCCTTCGTTAAAGACTTTGCCAAAGACATTTTGAACTATGGTGATTTTCGATCCAACGCCAATTTTGCCGCCGAGCTTGTCCTGAATATAAGGCGCGGCGCTCAGGTGATCTGCGTGAACATGCGTTTCGATGATCCATTCCAGAGTGAGCCCTTGCATTTCAATCTGGCGGATCAGTTCATCGGCATGTTCGAACGTGATACGTCCCGCTGCGTAGTCAATGTCCATGACACTGTCCACGATGGCACAGGCGGTCGAATTGGGGTCCTTCACGATGTAACTGATCGTGTTTGTGGCCTCGTCAAAAAAGGCTTGGACAGTGGGTACAACGGATGTGTCAACGGGGTATGTCATTGTTTGTACTCCTGAAAACGAAAAAGATGGGTGTTAGGCCGTGGTTGGGGCAAATGTTCCAAATAGCAGTCGGCGCAGTCCGAAACCGGCCACGACAGCGACAAGGAACAGCGCTACTTCCCACCGGCCCGTGCCCAGCGCGGGGATCGCGGCCCCAGGGCAAAAACCGGCGATGCCCCAGCCGACGCCGAAAAGCGCCGAGCCCCCAACGAGACGAGTATCGATCGCGGTCGCGTTAGGAATTTGAAACCGCCCTCCGAAGAGAGGTGCGAACCTGCGCCAGACCAAGCGGTACCCGACAAAGGTGACAACCAGCGCGCCCCCCATGACAAAGGCAAGGCTTGGGTCCCAAGCACCGGCAATGTCGAAGAAGTTCAGCACTTTGGCCGGATCCATCATTCCGGAAACGGCGATACCGACGCCAAACACAAGGCCAGTGAACAGGGCAAAGACAAGCTTCATCAGATCAACCTCCAAATACGTGACGGATAAAGAAAACAGTGATCGCACCGGTAGCCATGAAGGTCGGCACCGCCACCAGCGAACGCACCGACAAGCGCGACAGGCCGCAAACACCATGGCCTGACGTACACCCGGAGCCGAGGCTTGCGCCCAAGCCTACAATGACCCCGCCGACCACGATCATGGCCGGGCTAACGGGTACAGAAAGGCTCGGCATTGTGCCGGTAACCACGAATATCATCCCAGGTGCCAAGACCATGCCCACGGCCAATGCGGCGCGCCACGCAAATTCCTCACGGTTCTCGGGAAAGGCCAAACCAGACAAGATGCCCGTAGCGCCCATGATGCGGCCCAGCCCCAGCATGAGCAGCACAGCACCAAGGCCAATTGCGAGACCGCCACCAAGTGAGGCGACGGGCGTGAAAGTGGTTTCCATTGGGAACCTCCGGTCGTTCAGGTTGACACCTCGGTACCGCCAGGCTCACCGCCGTTCAGTGACATTGTCACCGAGGCTGAAAAAACTTATGCGCTTTCGGCCAAACGCGTCAGAGCTGCCTTGTCCTGCAAAACGATCCGGCCCCTAGTTTGGTGGATCAACCCTCGTTTTTGAAAGTCATTCAGGATGCGCGATACCACTTCTCTTGCGGTACCCAGTTCATTGGCCAAGGCCTGATGCGTGGATTTGATCTCTGCTTGATCATCCTCTAACAGCAGCAGCCGCTCGGCCAAGCGAACATCCATTCGGCCAAAGGCGACATCATCGACAACGCGCAAAAGGTCAATCAAGCGGCGCGAGTAGGCTGAAAAAACGAAACGTCGAAAGCTGTCTTCTTCTGCCGCCAGCCGATCAAACGAGCTTTTGGGCAGCATAATTGCCGTGACGTCCGTTTCAGCCACGCCTTCTGCGTTGTAAGCCTCTTCCGACAGCATACAGGCCGTTGTCAGCACGCAGCTTTCTCCGGCCTCGACACGATAAAGAACAATTTCGCGTCCGACATCCGAGCTTTGCAAGACTCGTAGCCGACCATCGTGCAAGAACATCAGATTGTCCGGGATATTCTCTGGTCCAAAAATCTGTTGGCCCTGCTTGTAGGTGATCACGCGCGCTTCTTGCAAAAGCTTGTCCCGCACACGCCGTGGCAAGGCCCGCGTCCCTATAAAGCTTTCGGTCCAATCTCCAACTTTGCCCGCAACGCTCATCCTGCACCCCACGGTCCGCGTCTCGATGGCTCCAGGCCGTCCAAACCGGGATCAGTTGGACAACCATTGGAACCTCACGAGTTGCATAGCACCACCGCCCGCTGCGGCCCATGGCACATATTGCGGCAGCTGTGTGCGGCTGGAAATCAATGCTGGACAGGAACTCCCTTGGAGTAACACGCGGCGATTGGATGGTCTGCCGTTGCGCCTGCAGCGCGGACGACCTTCAGGCTGTACCTCTGCTGGTTTGCTTGTCCGCTCCGGCAACTCTGCCCAGGCCGATTTCCCCCACACCTGCAGAGCACATAATCCTCAAAACATGCCGTTTTCATGTGCCATGCCTTTTGGCACTTGTTGCAGCACGTCCCAGTGCTCGGCGATCTTTCCATCTTCTACTCGAAACAGACCGTAAATCGCGATCGGGTTCAGCGCCCGAAGGACAAAAGCGGTCGCCAGATCATGGCTGGCTATAAGGATGGCAAGCTCAGCCAGTCGCACCTAGAGCCGGACGGTCAGTCTTTCGCATTGGCCGGTTTGATCTGACCAGGTTGCGCCGGTGCAGGACACGGTCGATTTTCCTGCGACTATTCCGAATGCGAGGGTAACAGACCCGCGGCCCGTTATGCGGTCTGGGCGGTCACTTTGATCTAGTGGGGAATATGCGGCGGCATTTTGAGGCCGTCAGCCTCCAGTTCCTCCCGATCCCAATATCCGATGTAGATGCCCTCTGGCTCGCGCGTGTCCGTCATTTTCTCGATGATTTCGGACGACCGGGTGATCCGGGCGTGGTGCTGGCGCGCCCATTCGAAATGCAACGCTTGCAACCGCGCAATCTGATCTTGATGATCTGGGCTGTCGCCGAGGTCGCGCAATTCTTCCGGGTCTTGCTCCAGGTCAAACAGCATGGGGCGCATTGTTTCGACATGGATGTATTTCCAGCGCCCGTCAAAGACCATCACGAGCCGCGCATCGCGCTGATCTACGTTGACAGCTCGGCGCGCATCGCGGGTCGCATAATCATATTCCGAAATGCAATAGTTGCGCCAAGGCGCATCCTCCCCGCGCAATAAGGGTTCCAATGAGCGGCCCTCGAAGACGTGCGGCTTTTCTGGTCCACCCAAGAACTGCTGAAATGTCGGAGCCAGATCGATCCCTTCGACCAAAGCGTCAGACGCCGTTCCCCGGGTGGTGTCCGCTTCAGGTCGAGGATCGTAGACAATGAGGGGGATACGCGCCGAGCAATCGTAAAACAGATCTTTTTCGCCAAGCCAGTGATCACCCATGTTGTCCCCGTGATCCGAACAGAAGACAATCATTGTATCCTTCATCCGACCGCTGCTCTCGAGGTAATCAAAGAGGCGGCCCATGTTGTCGTCCAACTCTTTGATCAGCCCCATGTAGACCGGAGCTACCGTGTCGCGCACGTTGTTGCGCGCGAAGCTTCGGCAAATACGGGTGTTGGCCCAGGTTTTCATGAGGGGGTGGCTATGTTCGCCGTCGCATCGGTTGACAGTCGGCACGTCTTGGATTGCGTACATATCGTTATAAGGTGCCGGCGCCAGGTACGGCCAGTGAGGCTTGATGTAGCTCAGGTGGCAAAGCCACGGTGCTTCGCCCTGAGCCTCCATGAACTCAATTCCGCGGGTCGTGAGCCAGGCCGTTTCCGAATGCTCTTTTGGCACACGCGCAGCCAGCGGCGCTGCTTCGAGCAACCAGCCCGACTTGAGTTCACCGTCAGGTCCGACAGCGGTGTTCGCCCATTCTTCCCAGGGAGTTTCTCCGCCCATGCCATGTTCGCGCAAATAGGCTTCGTAATCCTCGGCATGACGGTTCTTGTCAGTTGCAGCGTTGGTGCCATCGTCGCGCACGAAGACATTGAACCCGCATTCGCTAACAAGAGCGCCAATCATGCTTTCTGGGTCGATGCCCAGACGTTTCATGCCTTCTTCGTCCGCCCGCATGTGAGTTTTGCCCACAAGCGTGCTTTGGACACCAATTTCCCGCAGATGATCGCCCAGCGTTGGTTCGCCAACGCGTAACGGGAACCCGTTCCAAGTTGCCCCGTGGCTGCGCACGTAGCGGCCAGTGTAAAAGCTCATTCGACTGGGTCCGCAAATAGGCGATTGAACATAGGCGCGATCAAACCGAACGCCTTTGGATGCAAGACGATCAAGGTTCGGCGTTTCGATATGCGACGCGCCGTAGCAGCTGAGATAATCCCAGCGCAGCTGATCGGCCATGATCCAAAGTACGTTCATTTAGTGTCCACCTGGTTGCTGGGATTTCCTGTTTGCCACCTTCGCCGTACCACCGCTGGAGCAAAAATGATCCGATGCTGCGCCTCCAATGCGACCGGCAAGACACGGCTAACGCGGCGGGACAAAAAGCCCTTCAGACTTAAGGATTTCAATGTTTTTCGCCTCGCGTTCCATGGCTCGCTGCACCGCTGGCCGTTCATTGCTCAGGTCGTGATGCTTCCGAATGTTTGGGTATGCGTCTGGCGGATAGCCCACGCCCGTAATCCGCCCCCAAGCCCAGTAGAGGTAAGCATCCACTACGGACCACTTGTCGCCGTACCACCACGGCCCCTCTGTCAGGCGTGCATCGATCATGTCCATGATCTTGTGCATGGCTTCAATGCCAATGGGCCTTACGATTTCAAAGGACAGCGCCTTGTCTGCGATGAACTTGACCGGCATAGCCACGCGGGTCACGGTTGGATGCACGGTCGCCGCGAAAAAGGACAAATCCGCGATCTGAAGAAATCGGTCTGTTTCGCGTTCGGGGTCGGGCAAAAGCCTTGCCTTGGGGAAAGTGGCGCTCAACCAACTCAGTATTGCGACGTTTTCCGTCATTGGCATGCCATCGACCAACAGCGTCGGCACCTTGCCTTTTGGGTTAATCTTCAGGAAGTCCGGCGATAGCTGCTGCTGTGCAGCTGTTCGGATCAGTTCCGTTTCAAACGGCACACCGATCTCTTCCAGCGCGATAGTCGGCACGCGGGCGCAGGTGTTCGGAGCTACGAAAAGTTTTAACTCGGGCATTGAAACGATCAATAATATCCCTAATACTGAAAAAAAAGACTAAAAATCGACAAAATGACGTATACTTCGAAGTTGCCGATATCGACAAACACGAGATCTGGCAAACTGACGCATCACCAAGGGAGGAAACTGATGTCTCGTACGATACTTGGAGGGATCGCCGCGGCGCTGTGCTTGGCGACAAGCGTCCACGCGCAATCCATACTGACAGCCGAAACGGCGGCCCCAAACACCACACCTGGTATCTCGATCATTTCCTTATCTGAAGCCGCCGCAAAGGCAGGGGTCGCGAATATTCAGGTTACGGCCGGCCAGACCCTGACAAACTCGGTCCAGAACGTGGCAGAGGGCAAAACCGACATTGCGGCGGCACCATTTATTCTTCCGTTTCTTCTGTCCAACGGTGTTGGGCCGTATGCCGGACTGGGCAAGGAAAAGGGGGCCGAGTTGGCGGGCGAATTGGCTGTTCTATACACCTACCGAATCTCTGTTCAGGGTCTGATGGCCTATGACAGCGCCAACATCAGCGGCTGGGACGGGCTGGAAGGCAAAACAATCTTCAACGGTCCGCCGCGCGGTGCGGCGCTGACGAATGCGCGCTTGCTGATCAAGACCAACACCGGCCTTGAGGAAGGCGCAGGCTACACGGGCGTACAGGTCAACTGGGGTCAAGCCGTAAAGACTATGCAGGACGGATCGGCAGATGCTTTTGTGCTGCCAATGTCGTTCCCTGACCCACGTGTCTCTGCCAGCCTCGCTTCTGGCAACATGACAATCTTCTCGGTCTCTAAAGACGTTTATGACAGCGAGGCGTTTTCCAATGTTGCCAAACTGCCCGGAACCGTGAAGTTTTCGATGCCGGTCGACGCCATGGGATATGGCGAAGGTGTCACAATTGTCTCAGATGACGGAATTTTCCGCGGCCCCGGCACAGTTGGCGCTGATATCGTGAACAAGAGCATGGACTTCGAGATGGCCAAGGCGCTTACCGCTGCCTTCATCGCAAACATCGAAGCGATCTATCATGCCAAAGCGCCGTTCATGTCGGTGACTTGGCATGGAGAGACCGACACCGAGATTACCGATATGTGCGGTCCAAATCCGCTGAAGTACCATCCCGGCGCAGCCGCCGCGTGGAAAGAGGCCGGCTACACGCTTCCTGACTGTGCGAAATAGGGCAGCAACCCTTAGGCCGGGCGCATTTTGCGCCCGGCTGTAACGGGCTGGATCAGGCACAAAATGGAAGCGGGCACCCTCAACGCAAAGGATAAGAAAAGCTTTTCTTTGCGTCTTCTATATGTCCTGTCGGTCGGCATGGTTGTCGTTGGGTTGGTCAACTCCACCCCGGGCATCCCCGGCTACGATAGCCTGATCGCCACACTGACCGGTCAAGACGGCTCGAAGCTTCGCAAATTTCCATTCGAGTGGTTCTATCCGCTCTTTTTCGCGTTGATGATGCTGATCGTTGTATTGAAACACTCGATGTGGCGCGCGTGGCATGACAAGGCGCCGGTCAAACGAGGGGCTGGGTTGTTCCTTGACATCGCGCTGGTAGTGATGGCGTTCACCATTTCGGGGACCTATCTTGTCGAGATTGAGTCGGTCTGCCTTGTCGACCGCCTAAACGGCGACAGAGCCCGGTTGATCGCCGAAAGTCTGGCGGCAGCCGCGGTGTTCAACGAAAGCCTTGGCCTTCCCGTACCCACGACCGTCGAAGACCCACAATGCGTCAATACAACGGGTGGATGGCTCGTTCTGATCGTGGGACTCGCGATCATCGTGTTCCTGTCCTACAACGTCAAAGTTTGGGGACTGCCGTTGGTGATCGTGGCGATCCTTGTGTCTGCCTACACGATACTGACGGTGCTGATCTGGTACTTTTACGGCGTCGAAGACATCAACAAGTACTTCGTCACAAAACTGGCGGGCGAACCACGAATGCTCGCGGATGGACGTCCGCGGGTGCACGACGTTCTGGTGAACAATGCCTCCGGTCTTCTTGGGCGGTTCATGGACATCGTGCTGAACACGATCTTTCCCTACCTTGTGCTTGGGTCGCTGTTCGGCAGCTCTGCTGGCGGGCGGTCTTTGATCAAGCTGGCGTTTCGCTGGACGCGGCATTTGCGCGGCGGTCCCGCGCATGCAGCCATTGTCTCGTCCGCCATGTTTGGCACGATTTCAGGCGGACCGATCGTTAACGTTCTATCCACCGGTGTGCTGACGATCCCGATGATGCTGAAGCGCGGATTTTCCAAGGTGTTTGCAGGCGGGGTTGAAGCAGCGGCATCTTCTGGCGGATCCATCATGCCGCCGGTCATGGGCGTGGCGGCGTTCATTCTTGCCTCGCTGACGGCCATTCCTTATTCCAGCGTGATCATCGCCGCGGTCATTCCGGCGCTCGCTTATTTCTACTGCCTGTTTCTGTCCGCCATCTTTCAATCCCGAAAACAGAACATCACGGCAATCGGCGAAATCACCGAAGAGATGAACCTAGAGCGGCAGGACATATTCAACCTGATCATGATCTTTGGACCGATCCTGTTGATCCTGTCACTCTTGCTGACCGGCAAAGACGCCGTGGGCTGTGGGCCCTTGGGCGGTTTCCTGGGCGCAGAGCGGACCTTTACGGACACTGGCTGCCGGGTCCAGTCGCTCGGTTGGGTTCAGCAAGCGATCCAGAACTCCGCCGGCTCTGCCGGTGCGACCGGTTGGTGGGCAGTGATGCTGCTTTTGGCACTGCTGTTTCTAGACCCCGAAGTGCGGGCGCGCCCGCGGAAAATTGTCGACGCATTGTCCGATGCCGGGATCCTGATCTCGACCCTCGACTTGATGTTTGTGGCTGTCTCGATCCTCGACTTTTGTCTGTCGTTCACCGGGCTGCCTGTCTTTTTGTCGCTAGATGTTCTGGCTTGGCTGAACAACCTTGACCTTGGCGGCGGGGGATCGACCTTCTTCCAGTTAATTGCGCTGCTCCTGACGATGTTTTTGGCTGTTCTGCTGGGGATGGGCATGCCTGCGGTACCGGCCTACATCAACGCGGCCTTGCTCATGGGGCCGGTGCTGGCAGGACTTGGCCTGTCGCTGTTCACGTCGCACATGTTCATCTTCTACTTCGCGGTTGCCAGTGCAATCACACCACCTGTCGCGTTGGCCGCATTTGCCGCCGCGACGATTACCAAGGCTGAGCCCATGGCCACGGCGTTGTCCGCAGTGAGATCGGGCATCGTGATGTTTGTGGTCCCGTTCATCTTTGCCTTTTACCCAGAGCTTTTGCTGATTGAAGAAGCGCGCCTTGACCCGAGTGCGGCAGGCGGCGGAGCATTCCTGCCCGGCCATGATGGCAGCATACCACTTGGCGCCATGGTTTTATTGCTGTGTCGGCTAATGCTGGCGCTTTACCTGCTGTCGTCGGCGCTTGCTGCATTTGACAGGCGCAAGTTGCCAACATGGGAGATCCTTGGCCGGTGCGCTCTGGCGGCGTTGCTGATGATGAGGCCTGACCCAGTTTGGATCGGGGCGGGCGTTGTCACCGCAGTATTACTGGTGGTCCACTACAGAACTGCATCGCATGCCCAACCGGCCTAACTTCATTCTGTTCATGACGGATCAGCACCGGGCGGATTACTTGGGCTGTACTGGTCACCCTGTGCTGCGAACACCCAACATTGACTCGATTGCCGCTCAAGGCACAATCTGGAACCGGTTCTATGTGGCCAGCCCGGTGTGCATGCCCAACCGCGCCAGTTTCATGACATGCCGCATGCCATCCAGCCATGGTGTACGGGCAAACGGTATTCCACTGGACAAAAGGAATGTTACCTTTGTCGAACTGCTGCGAGACGCAGGTTACAAAACGGCATTGATCGGCAAGAGCCACTTGCAGAACTTTTCGGGCCAACCACCGGCAAGAGAACAACCCATGGCGCGAGAGGGGTTTCACCGTGCCTCTGACCTGCTGGCACAAGCCGTCCGTCACGATCTTGCGACATATGCTGCAGAGGATCCGCGCAATCTGTCATACGACATGCCCCTACCCTATTACGGTTTCGACCACGTGGAACTGGTGACCCAGCATGGCGACGCATGCCGTGGTCACTACCGCGACTGGGTGCTGTCGCAAGACCCGGATGTTGACCGGTTGATTGGCCGTGCCAATCAGCTGCCACATGACTACATCTGTCCGCAAGCCATTCGCACGGCACTTCCGGCGCACTTATACACTACCAGCTACATCGCAAAGCGCGCCACGGCCTGGCTGTCCGCACATGAGGCGGACGAACAGCCCTATTTCCTGATGGTGTCCTTTCCCGACCCTCATCACCCTTTCAATCCCCCGGGCAAGTATTGGGACATGTACGACCCCGCCGATATGGCAACGCCCGCGGCATTTGAAGCCAAAGATTGGGCACCGCCGCCACATGTTGCCAGCGTTTTGGAAGATCGAGACACCGGAGATGCCAAGCCGGAAACATTCGCGCTTCTGGGCATCAATGAACAAGAGGCACGCGAAGCACAAGCTCTCACATGTGGGATGATTTCCATGATTGACGACGCCGTCGGACAGGTGCGCTCGCAGCCGGGTGCCAAGACCGCGGTCACGGTATTCACCACCGATCATGGCGATCACTTGGGGGACCATAGGCTGCTGTTCAAAGGACCCGGGGCATACGATGAATTGACGCGCGTTCCCTTTATCTGGTCCGACCCAGACAACGCGGGCCCATCGCATTGTGATGCAATTGGCCAGACCCATGATATCGGCACGACCATATTGGACCGCGCCCAGGTCGAAGCTGCAGGCGGGATGCAGGGCATATCCCTGTTGTCCGACGCCCGGCAGGCTGCCTTTATTCAGTACGAGCACCAGAAGGTGAACAGGGGCCTCGGCCGCTCACCCCGCGTCCACACAATCCGCACGAAAAACTGGCGACTTTCGATGTTCGAGGGGATGCCTTGGGGCGAACTCTACAATCTGGATACCGATCCGGGCGAACTGCACAACCTTTGGAACGCCCCAGAACATTCAAAGCAGCGCGCAACCCTGATAGAGCGGTTGGCACACCTACAAATATCGAATGTTGACCGGGTGCCGTGGCCCACGTCTCAGGCTTAGGAGCCGGGCCCAAACCATGACTAGTCCGATGTTTGTGGCATGTATCGTCCCTTCGGCGCATGCGGCGGCGCCGTCTTTTAACCGCCGTTCAGCAGAGCCGGACTGCCAAATTCTAACTGCGTCGCTCTGATCTGGCGGCTCCTGTTTGAGCCAGCGAATGCGCCGCTTCGCGGACCAAACCGCGTAGCCACAGATGCCGCGGATCCCTGTCAAACCTCGCGTTCCAAAGCGCAAAAACTCGCGCGGCGGGGATTTCGAGATCGACGCGCAATGTCTTCAGCTTGAACTTCGCACTTGCGACCAATTTCGCAGGCATGAACGCAACAAGTTCCGCAGTTCGCATAAAGCGGAACACACTGGCGAAGTCCGGAACATCCAACGCAATGTTCCGCACCAGTCCTTTTTCGCTCAGCTTGGACGACAATTGTTCGCTCACGCTGGATCGCAAGGACCTTTGGCCGACCACGTGACGCAGGCCGCAAAGCTCTTCAAGTGGGACATATTGGCCTTCGCTGTGGGCCTGATAAGTCGAAACACACACAAGATGGTCTCGGAACAACAATTCGCCTTGCGGATCGGGAAGCTTCGGATGATGCGAGACAAATAGCATGTCGAACTCGTCTAGGATTTCCCGATGCCTCGAGAACCCCTTTTGCGGCGAGCTGACACTGACCCGCGCCTTTGGCGCGGACTGCATGATGTGCGTGATCAAGGGCGCAAACAGTGTTCGGTTGACGTAATCCGTGCCACAAATTTTGATTTCGAATTCCGTTGTGTGCGGATCGAATTCGTCTTGTTCAAACAGCGCCTGGGTGGACCGGATGACGTTTTTGACCGGCCCGGCCATGGCCTCGGCGCGTGGTGTCGGCACAACGCCATGCGACGTGCGCACGTAAAGCTCGTCATCGAACAGCTCTCGCAATCTGCTGAGCATTCCAGAAACGGCTGGTTGGCTCAAAGCCAGCCTGTCGGCCGCCCGCGTGACGCTGCGCTCATCAAAAAGGGCGTCCAAGGCGAGAAGCAAACTAAGATCGAGGTTTCTGATATCTTTCATTCCAATAACATAAATCAGTTTTTTCGATTGGACGAATATCACGAGGCTTGGAATACTCCCAGTAGCATTGAGAGGGTCATTGCGATGGGCGAGTTTGTTGGGTCGGATACATTTGTGGCGCTGCAAAAGAGATTGCAGGCAAACCATGGCGAACTCGCACGTAATCCATTGGTATCCAATGGTGGTCGGATCCTGAATATTCTGGATGCCGACGCGTTTGGATGGGACAACATCCGCAAAGTCGCAGAGCGGGACAAGTGTGTTGGCTTGACGATGGTCGACCGCGAACCGACCTTGCGAAAGTTATCGAAAATCTTCGGCGGCACGGTAGAGTTTCCCTATTGGCAAGTCTTCACCGGCCAGCCCGCCAACGTTTTGGCCAAATCCGCATTTGTCCTGTCAGAAACGCCGCTTTCTGAAGGCTGGCGTGTCCAAAGCTACACCCATCCCGATGAAGCCACGATCGCCCAATCGCAGGCACTGAATTCGAAGGCGGGTGTCGCGCCAGCTCCGGCCTACTACCTGCGCGGTCACGTCATCCCGTCGACCTTGTGCTGCATCTATGACGCGTCGGGCTGCAAGGCGGCCTGCGCGTCTGGCACAATGCGCTACCACCCGGATAGCACACTGGCCGG
>CAWUIW010000067.1:0-12998 GCA_963922515.1 uncultured Rhodobacterales bacterium
TGGCGATGAAAATCTGGCAGAAGTTCACTATCTATGGACAAAGGAGACAGGGAATGACCCAAGGCCCGGTTCTGATAGATCTTGAAGACGCTGCGCCCGGGCCTTCTGTTGCGGATGCACCGCCGGTTCCGGAACAAACCGATGCGCCAACGGGCCAGGCCATGCAGGCCGCAGCCACCTTGGCTGCACAACGTCCATCACGATTGGCCCGTTGGTTTTGGGGCGCCACCATTGCCCTTCTGGGAGCCATGATCTCGGTTTCATTTTGGGATTTTGCAGCGTCGTTGGTCACGCGGGTTCCGTTGCTTGGGTACGCGGTCGTGGGGTTGGCGGCTGCATTGCTTGTTTTGCTGGCCATTCTGTCCTTGCGAGAAGTGCGCGCCATACTGCGTTTGGGGCGCATCGATGGTCTGCGCCGCACCGCAGAGAGTGCCCGGGCCGACGCCGACCTGGAACAAGCACGCAAGGTGTCGGCGCGTCTTGTGTCGCTGTATTCGGGGCGCGCGGAAACCCGTTGGGGTCGAAATTCGCTAGAAGCATCCATTTCAGATCAGTTTGATGCGGATGCCGTTTTGGATTTGACTGAACGCAGCATATTGGTGCCGCTGGATGAAGCGGCGTCCCGCGAAGTCGAGGCTGCGGCCCGCCGTGTCGCGACGGTGACGGCGCTGGTGCCGCTTGCGCTGGTAGATGTTTTTACGGCACTGGCGGCCAATCTGCGGATGATCCGCCGGATCGCTGAGATTTATGGCGGGCATGCCGGTGTCATCGGCAGTTGGCGGCTGACGCGCGCGGTGTTCACACATTTGGCCGCAACGGGCGCGGTGGCCATTGGCGATGACCTTGTCGAGTCCGTGTTGGGTGGCTCGTTGCTGTCAAAACTGTCCCGCCGGTTTGGCGAAGGGCTGTTGAACGGTGCGTTGACCGCGCGCGTTGGCGTGGCAGCCATGGAGTTGTGCCGCCCGTTGCCGTTTTCGGATGCGCACAAACCGTCTGTGCGCGGGTTGGTGAAACACGCTTTGGCCGGCCTATTTCGCAGCCAAAGCTGAACGGAGCGTTTAAATGGAAAGCTTTGCTGGCGATCTGGCCACGATGGTGCGAACCCCACTGACCGACGCACATGTTGCCGCGATGAAGAAAGTGGGGACAGAATATGTTCTGAAGGCGGGCGAGATGCTGCAGAACCCGGGTGATCCTGTCACGTCATTCAAATACATTCTGGATGGTGAGGTGGTCGCAGTCGATCCCCTGACAGGCGAGCAGTATGGTTTGGCGACCCTGAAGAATGGCCAGTTCTTCGGAGAGCTGAGCTTTTTGTCCGGCGGAAATTCTTATCTGGGCAGTCAGGCACTGGTTGAGACGCGGGTTTTGTCGGTGCCGAGGGACAAGATGCTACAGCTGATGTCTGAAACTCCGGAAATGAGCGATATCATCATCACTGTGTTTGCCGCCCGGCGTCGGCGCATGCTTGATCTGGAAACCACCGGGCTCATGCTGGTCGGTGCGGAAGTTGATCGCGATGTTCGCAGGATTGCCAGCTTTGCGTCCCGCAATCGCATTCCCTACCGCGAGGCAGAAATCGGATCGCAAGAGGCCCTGGCGCTGGCGCAGGACTGCGGCTTGGCGCCCGATGCGCCAGCGGTCGTCTTTGACAGAACGCGGGTCATCACGCCGGCAACACCACGAGCGGTCGCTCGCGCCTTGGGCCAGGACATCATGCTGACGCCAGATGATCTGATGGATGTGATCATTGTTGGCGGCGGTCCCGCCGGGGTCGCGGCGGGTGTCTACGCCGGTGCCGAGGGGCTGAAGGCGTTGGTGGTCGAAGACCTGGCCGTGGGCGGACAGGCGGGCACCTCGAGCCGGATCGAGAATTACATGGGCTTTCCAACCGGCATTTCGGGCGGCGACCTTGTCGGGCGCGGAGAGGTGCAGGCGATGAAGTTTGGCACCCGTTTTGCCACGCCACGGCGCGCGCATGGGGTGTGGCAATGCCAAGAGGGTTTGTTTCACGTCAAGCTGAGCGATGCCGAAGTGTCTGCGCGTGCTTTGGTGGTGGCCACGGGTGTGCAGTATAGACGGCTGGATCTGGATCGCCTGGAAGAGTTCGAAGGCTCAGGTGTTTACTACGCGGCGACAGAGTTGGAAGCACGATATTGCCGCGATGCTGATGTTGCGATCATCGGCGGCGGGAATTCGGCCGGCCAGGCAGCTATGCATCTTGCGCGCTCGTGTCGCCATGTGCATGTCCTGATCCGCGGCGACGGCGTCGCAAGCTCGATGTCCGACTATCTCAGCGCCCGGTTGGACGCGCACCCGCGCATCACGCTGCACACGCGCACAAAGGTGACGAAACTGCATGGTGAGGGTGGGTTGAACAAAATCACCGTGCATAACGCAAACTCCGGGGCTGATTGGGACCTCGTCTGTTGCGGGTTGTTCGTGATGGTTGGCGCGGCCCCGAATACGCAGTGGTTGTCTGGCCTCATCGAACTTGATCAAAAGGGATTTGTGAAAACCGGGGATGCTGTGGGCCAGATATTTCCTTACGCTACGTCTTGTCCCGGGGTCTTTGCCGTTGGGGACGTGCGGGCCGGCTCCGTAAAACGTGTGGCCAGCGCGGTTGGGGAGGGTTCGGTTGTGATATCGGAAGTTTGGAACCACGTGAACGCCAGCAAGCAAAACGAAATTGCAAAAATCGCGTGACACATGGAAGAACACGGACATACCCCTGGTGAAATCGCGCGGCGCATCCGCTCGGCTTCTGGGCATGGTGTTTTGCGGGACACTGTGTATGGCGCGATCGACGGTTCGGTCACAACATTTGCCATTGTCGCAGGTGTTGGCGGCGCCGGTTTGTCGCCGTTTGTGATTGTCGCGCTGGGCATTGCCAATGTACTGGCCGACGGGTTTTCGATGGCGGCTGGCAACTTTTCTGGAACCAAGGCCGAACTGGACAATATCAGCCGGATCCGCAAGATCGAAGAGAGCCATATCGATCGGTACCCTGAAGGCGAGCGGCTGGAGGTGCGCGAGATTCTTGCGCAAAAGGGGTTGTCCGGTCAGGTGCTAGAGGACGCGACCGATGCGATTACGGCGGATCGAGAACGCTGGATCGACATGATGCTTGATGGCGAGTACGGGCTGGGGGGCGTCGACCCAAACCCGATGCGTGGGGCGCTGGCCACTTTCGTGTCTTTTGTTGTTGCCGGCATGATACCGCTTTTGCCGTTCTTGCTGGATGTGCCAAACGCGTTCACTGTCTCGGCTGTTCTGACGATGGCGGAGTTCTTTGCAATCGGCGCAATCAAGAGCCGATGGTCCTTGGCCCCGTGGTGGCGGTCGGGCCTTGAAACGCTTGCGATTGGCGGCGCAGCTGCTCTGATCGCATATTTTGTCGGCGGCTTGTTCCGCGCCTAGTGGCGACCGTCACTCGTCGTAAAGCCTGTGATCGTCATTGTAAAGCCTGTGATCGTCATTGTATTGCAGACGTTCTTTCATTTCTTCCAAGGACACGGTGAGCTTTGCGTGTTCGATCAGCGCTTCGGCATAGGACGGCAGTTCTTTTCCTGGTGCGAGGTCGCACGGAGACCAAAGGCGCGAGCGAATGACGGCTTTGCCACAGTGGTAAAACGCTCCTTCAACCCGCACGAGCACGGCAAAGTCCGGCACCCGGCCATTGATCGCAAGCGTCTCGCGCAGCGCCATGTCGCGCACAATCTGGGCGCTGCCGTTGACGCGGACAACCTCGTTCCGATTGGGCACCAGAAACACCAGACCGACGCGGCCGGTTTCTAGGATATTCAGGAAACTGTCATATCGGTGGTTGCCCGGGCGGTCCGGGATCGCCAGTGTTTTGCGATCGACCACACGGACGAAGCCTGCGGGATCGCCTTTGGGCGACACGTCGATGTTTCCGGCGCTGTCGCACGTCGCCATTGTCAGGAAGGTCGCGCTTTCGATCCACGCGCGACACAGCTCGTCCACATGGTCAATAACCTTGGCTTCTTGAGACTCGAACGTTCCGGCGATCACCGACCTAATTTCGGCTTCTGTTGTGACAGGATCTGTAGGCTGGTACATGGTAATCGCCTTCGTCATCAAAATAATGCGGCGGCGCGGCAGGGCCTTTACCGCGGGTTGCCCTCTGGCTATATCACGCCGCATGATGACGACGCTCAGAATTCTGTTTCGAATTACTGGCCCGGCGCTCTGAACTCAGGGCTGCCGGGAAAAGGCGTATGGATTATCGCGCCGTCCGCTCCACACGAAAACATCGAACAGATCGCTAGAGGACGCTGAACATGAGCGCCGAAACACCAGACTACAAAGATACGCTGAACCTGCCGAAAACCGATTTTCCTATGCGCGCCGGATTGCCAAAGCGCGAGCCCGCCTGGCTGGAGCGGTGGAAAGAGATCGGCGTGTATGACCGGCTGCGCGAAAAAGAGGGGCGCAAGCCGTTCACATTGCATGATGGCCCCCCCTACGCCAATGGTCATCTTCATATCGGTCATGCGCTGAACAAAACCATCAAAGACATGATCGTCCGATCTCACCAGATGATGGGGTATGACAGCCGATATGTGCCGGGCTGGGATTGTCACGGTTTGCCAATTGAATGGAAGATCGAGGAACAGTACCGCAAGAAAGGCAAGAACAAGGATGACGTGCCCGTCATCGAGTTCCGGCAGGAATGTCGTGACTTTGCAGACGGCTGGATCGATGTTCAACGCGAAGAATTCAAGCGGCTGGGCATCACCGGCAATTGGGACAATCCGTATCTAACCATGGATTTCCACGCCGAACGGGTCATCGCCGAGGAATTCATGACATTTCTGATGAATGGCACGCTGTATCAGGGCTCAAAGCCGGTCATGTGGTCGCCGATGGAACAGACCGCCCTGGCCGAGGCAGAGGTCGAGTATCACGACAAGGAAAGCTTCACCGTTTGGGTTAAATTCAAAGTCGTCAACACCGGCGATACGACGCTGGACAGCGCACAGGTCGTGATCTGGACAACCACGCCTTGGACCATGCCGTCGAACAAGGCTGTCGTGTACGGCGAAGGCATCTCGTATGGTCTATACGAGATCACCGGGCGACCAGAAGAGTGCTGGGCGCGCATTGGCGATCGGTACATCCTTGCTGACAATCGAGCGGCCGATGTCCTGCACCGCGCGCGCCTTGACGATACCATGTATCGCCGCTTGTGTGATATCACGCCCGAGGATTTGGCCAAGATCCAGCTGCAACACCCGCTGGCAGGCGCCGATGGTGCAAACGGGGAATGGGACGACATCCGCGATTTTCGCGCGGCCGAGTTTGTCAGCGACGAAGAAGGCACCGGTTTCGTCCACTGCGCGCCGTCCCACGGGATGGAGGAATACGAGCTTTATCGCGATCTGGGGATGCTCGAACAGGTCATCACGTACAATGTCATGGATGATGGATCGTTTCGTGCGGATCTGCCGTTCTTCGGCGGCAAGTACATCTTGTCCCGCAAGGGCGGGGAAGGTGACGCGAACAAGGCTGTCATCGACAAGCTGGTCGAAGTCGGCGGATTGCTGGCGCGCGGCAAGATCAAACACAGTTACCCTCACTCCTGGCGGTCTAAGGCCCCGGTGATCTACCGCAATACACCGCAATGGTTCGCGGCAATCGACCGGCCCGTGGGTGATGGGCAGGACACCTATGGCTCCACGATCCGCGAACGCGCGTTGCGGTCCATCGACGAACTGGTGGCATGGACGCCCAAAACGGGCCGCAACCGCCTGTTTTCCATGATCGAAACGCGACCCGATTGGGTGCTGTCGCGCCAACGCGCGTGGGGTGTCCCGCTGACTTGTTTTACCAAGAAAGGGGCGCTGCCGACCGAAGCTGATTTCCTGTTGCGCGATCCCGCCGTCAACGCGCGGATCACAGAAGCGTTCGAAGCAGAAGGGGCTGATGCATGGTACGCCGAAGGTGCGAAAGAGCGGTTCCTCGGCAATGATCACAACCCGGACGATTGGGATCAGGTCTTTGACATTCTGGATGTGTGGTTCGACAGCGGTTCGACCCATGCTTTCGTTCTGCGCGACCGCCCCGATGGCACCGAGGACGGCATCGCCGATGTCTACATGGAAGGCACCGACCAGCACCGTGGGTGGTTCCACTCTTCTATGCTGCAAGCCTGTGGGACAAAGGGCAGGGCGCCGTACCGGAATGTCGTCACGCATGGCATGACACTCGACGAAAAGGGCTTCAAAATGTCGAAGTCCATCGGCAACACGATCGTGCCGGACGAGGTCATCAAACAGTATGGCGCCGATATCCTGCGATTGTGGGTGGCTCAAACGGATTATACCGCGGATCAGCGGATTGGTCCGGAAATCCTCAAGGGCGTGGCCGACAGCTATCGCCGCCTGCGCAACACCATGCGTTTCATGTTGGGATCGCTGGGCGATGTCTCGGCCGCAGACCACGTAGATGCCTCTGATATGCCGCCGCTGGAACGATGGGTGCTCAGCCGTTTGGCCGAACTGGACGAAGAGGTGCGCAACGGCTACGCGAAATTCGATTTTCAGGGCGTGCTGAGCGCAGTGTTCACTTTTGCCACGGTCGACTTGTCCGCGTTTTACTTCGACGTGCGCAAGGACGTGCTCTATTGCGATGGAGATACGTTGCGCCGCAGGTCCGCGCGCACCGTGCTTGACATACTGTTCCATCGGCTGACGACATGGTTGGCGCCAATCCTCGTGTTTACGATGGAAGAGGTCTGGCTCGAACGGTACCCGGGCGACAAAAGTTCGGTCCATCTAACGGACTTTCCGGAAACGCCAAAGTCATGGTTGAATCCGGAGCTGATGGAAACCGTGGCCCGTGTGCGGCGTGTCCGCCGTGTTGTGACAGCGGCCTTGGAAATTCAGCGCACCGACAAAGTGATCGGCTCCAGTCTGGAAGCCGCACCCGTTGTGCATGTCGAAGATCCTGATCTGCTGGCGTTGTTGAAGGGGATCGACATGGATGATCTCTGCATCACGTCTGGTTTAACGTTGACCGGCGATCCCGCGCCTGCCGAAGCTTATCGCGCGCCAGAAGCGCCGGGGATCGGGGTCGTGTTCGAAAAGGCCGAAGGGGCCAAGTGCCAACGGTGCTGGAAAATACTTCCTGATGTCGGTCTGTTCGCCAACCCGGGCGTGTGTGGCCGCTGCAATGATGCTCTCGGATAACGAGGTTTCCAAGGCGATACTCGACCTCGCGCATGAGCGCGGGGTCGGCAAAACGTTTTGTCCGTCCGAGGTGGCACGCGGCCTGTCTCCGGAATGGCGCCGCTTGATGCCTGTCGTCCGTGGCGCAGCGGAAAGCTTGATCCTGCAAGGCATCATTTGCGCTACGCAAAAGGGGCATGAAGTGGATGCCGGAACCGCGCGGGGCCCAATCAGGTACAGCTTGCGCCGCTAGCGCCCGCTTGCGTTCCGCCACATCGTTTGTCACGCTGCGGCCATGCAGATGATTGCCGTGGCAACTCAGTTCGGTCAGCTCGGCATCGCCGAGAAGGACGGCGCCATCTGTCGCGTGGTTTGGGATGGTGTGGAGCGTGGCGAACAAAGTCCGCTGTTGAAAGAGGCGGCAGCACAGGTTGCAGCCTATGATGCAGGAGAACTGACCGTGTTTGATCTCCCTTTGCGGGTGGACGGATCACAGTTCCAAAGGGACGTTTGCGCTAAGATGCTTGACATTCCGTTCGGCTTTACGGTCACCTACGGCGACATCGCGCGCGATCTTGGGCAGTCGGCCCAAGCCGTGGGGCGCGCTTGCGCGGGAAATCCATTGCCTGTCATCATACCCTGTCACCGCGTGATGGGCGCCAGTGGCCTGACCGGCTTTTCCGGCAAAGGGGGCGTGGAAACCAAAGTGGCGCTGCTGCGCCACGAAGGAGCCGCTGGCCTTTTGATCTGATATGACCTGAATCAAGGACCGGCGCGCCGCAATCACGCAGGCTGATTTCGCGCAAGCCGAGGAGACAAAAGCGATGAGCCAAGCCCGCACCGCACAAAAGCATGCCATTCGACAAAAAATGATGGCCTTGGAAGAGGCCGAATTGGCAACGGCCGTATCGCACTACGAGAGTTTCTTGAAAGACGCACGTCTTGACGAGCGGGAAACGCATGATGTGGCGGAGATTGCGGACGCCCGCGAAGCGGCAGATCTTGCCGCGGCATTCGATCATCCGATCCACACACATCACGCCAAGATCGACGCAATTGAAAACGCCAAGTTCGAGCTGAAAGACACTGTCGAACCCGGGGCCGTTGTGTCGTTTAACGGCCGAAACTTCGTGGTTTTGGTTTCGACCGCCCGGTTCGAGTGCGAGGGAAAAACCTATATGGGCATTTCCACAAGCAGCCCGATTTACAAGGCCATGGCGGGACTGTCCGAAGGCGAGCATTTCACGCATAACGGGCGCGACTTTCGATTAGATGCCGTGTTTTAAAGGTCTGTTGTCAGGCCTTGGGATGCGCGCGGTTGTACACCTCCATCAGATGGGCGGCATCGACTGCGGTGTAGGCTTGCGTCGTGCTTAATGAAGCATGCCCCAACAATTCCTGAATGGCGCGCAAATCGCCTCCGGCCTTGAGCAGATGCGTGGCAAAGCTGTGGCGCAAGGCATGCGGCGTCGCAGATTGCGGCAAGCCCAACTGCATGCGGGCTTCGGCCATGACTTTCTGAACCAATCTTGGGTTAAGCGGACCCCCGCGCTGGCCTCGGAACAGGGCGTCATCCCGATGCAGTTCGAAAGGGCATTGATCAAGGTACGCGTCCACAGCTCGCTGCGCGACGCCCAGAACCGGTACGATGCGTTCTTTGCCGCCCTTGCCGCGAATGCGCAACGTAGCTTGGAGCGGGGCATCGCGACGCTGTAGACTCAACGCTTCGGAAATCCGAAGCCCACACCCATACAACAGCGTCAGAACCGCTACGTTGCGCGCGCCGACCCATGGCTCTGCGGTTTGCAAGGGCGCTGTGTCTAACAGGGATTGTGCGGCTTCGGCCGCCAAGGGGCGCGGCAGCTTTTTCTGGAACTTCGGCGCCCGCATCGACAGAACAGGCGTTGCATCAAATCCGTCGCGGGCGGACAGCCAGCGAAAAAAGCTTTTCACAGCAGAGAGTTTTCGAGCAAGCGATCGTCCGCCGGCGCCATGGCTTCTGGTATGGGCCATCCAAGCCCGCATGTCGCTGACATCTACCGCGCGCAATGTGTCCAAACCATGGGCGCCGCCTTGATGTGCAGACAGAAATGCCAGGAACTCGCCAACATCCCCTTCATACGCGGAAATCGTGTTTTCCGCCGCGCCGCGCAACGCTTTTTGAGAGGACAGCCACGCTTGCAGCGCATCGCGGCATGCCGGAGAAATCAGGCTCAAGACAGCCAGTGGCGCATCGATCTCTCGAAAACGCCCGCAAAAAAGCTCAGCAGATCAGTGCCTTGCTGCGGCGCGAATTGATGCGGGTCTTCCGATCCCATCACCAGCAATCCAGGAAGCCGCCGATCACCGAAATCCAGTTGCAAACAGGCTTCCGATCGCACCCATTCGGCCACATCGCCGTACACGTCCGGATCCCCGGTTTGCACCTGACGCAGCATGACCTGCCGCGTAGGTCCACCGCCACGGGACATGTATGCATCCACGAAACCGGGTTCGGCGACGGTCAGGACATCACCAAGCCGGTTGACCGCATCGTCGCTTTCGCGTTGGGCGGATTCGAGCACCAAGCGCACAGCGTCGACGCGCAAGATCTCGGCCACTTCATCACCCAGACCGTGCAAGAACTCTTCAAAGTTCGACGGGTCCAGCATTTTCAGGATGGCTTTGTGGACTTGGTTGGTGCCAGCCAGGTTTTCATACGCAGCCGCTATCACGTTGCGGTGTGTGTCTTCCAGCCGGTCAAGGCGGGTTTCCAAACGATCCATCGCGATACCGCGCAAGTCGACGATGTTGGCCCCCATGGCCTTTTCATTCGCCGCGATAAGCGCACGCATCACGTCCGTATCGTTCAGGATCGTGTCTGGTCGAGCGAGGATCGCCTCGCGCATGGTCTGGTCAAACTTTGGGCTGCTGCTCATGCCGGCCTCTAACTTTGGGCCTTCATAACATGTTCACCGCTTTGACCCAGCGTTTTTTGAAGCTGCCCGGGCCCAGAACGTGCATCGCTCCGGGCCGGTGGCGCGAATGTCACAGGATGTTCTGGCCAGTCTTTTCCCAATCAGCAAGAAAGGATGCCAAGCCTTTGTCGGTCAGGGGGTGATCGGCCATTTTCTTGATGACGCTAGGAGGCGCGGTGATCACATCGGCGCCGATCCTTGCGCTGTCCAGTATGTGGTTCACGCTGCGGATCGAAGCGGCCAGGATCTGGGTCTCGAAGCCGTAATTGTCATAGATGGTGCGGATGTCTTCGATCAGGTCCATGCCATCAAGGTTGATGTCATCCAAACGCCCAATGAACGGGCTGATAAAGGTAGCCCCGGCCTTGGCCGCCAGAATGGCCTGGTTGCCGGAAAAGCAAAGCGTGACATTCACCATGAAACCTTCGCCAGACAGCGTTTTGCAGGCTTTCAATCCGTCCCATGTCAGCGGAACCTTGACCGCGATGTTCTCTGCGATCGCAGCCAGCTTACGGCCTTCTGCAATCATGGCATCGGCTTCGGTGGCGACCACCTCGGCGCTCACCGGACCAGACACGATGCTACAAATTTCCTTGGTCACTTCAATGAAATCACGGCCGGATTTCATAATCAGAGAAGGGTTGGTGGTGACCCCGTCCACCATGCCCAGGTCGTTGAGCTCGGCAATCTGATCAATCTCTGCAGTATCGACAAAGAACTTCATTGGCAGCATCCTGTGTTGGGTTGGCCTTGGAATGATTTGCCTTTACCCGATCGCACCGGCACCGGGAACCCCCGATGGAGGAATAAATGTTAGCGGAAACATAAGTAGGGAAAATTGACCACACCAGAGCACTTTGACGCCGGGCAACGCATTGGTGTGCTGACCACCCAGCCGTTGGACCGGATCCTTGATTACACCGCGCCCGAAGGTGGATGCTGGTTGGGTGCCTTTGTGGAAGTGCCTTTGGGGCCACGTAAAGTGATCGGTGTTGTGTGGGGGAGCGGAGAGGGCTCCTTCGACAAGGCAAAGCTGCGATCAGTCATCCGCGTTATCGATGCACCCCCGATGCAGGCTGAGCTGCGTCTGTTCCTGTCCCGTGCCGCGGCCTACACGCTCACGCCGCTATCTGCGATGCTACGGCTGGCGACCCGCGCGCCGGGTTTGGGCGACCCGCCGTCAATGCGAAAGATCTACCGCCTTGGCGAGTCTCAACCTGACCGAATGACCGAAGCCCGACGGCGCGTGTTGAACACTCTGCGCGACTACGGGGGCTTGTCTTTCACTCTCCGGGAATTGGCGGATGCATCAGATGTCACGTCTTCGGTGGTCAAGGGGCTGGTGAAACTGGGCGCAGTGCGGGAAGAAGACAGCCCGCGCGATTTGCCATTTCCGCGCTTGTCACCTGACAGGGCGGGCTTTGATCTGACCGAGGAACAACGGACGGCGGCGGGCACGCTGCGAGAGGCGGTTCATTCCGGCGCTTACGGAACAACCTTGCTCAAGGGCGTCACGGGCTCCGGCAAAACAGAAGTCTACCTGGAGGCGGTCGCGGCCTGTCTCAGCAGCGGTCGGCAAGCCTTGGTCCTTTTGCCTGAAATCGCGTTGACGGCCGAGTTTCTGACCCGGGTCGAAAACCGGTTCGGCGCGCGGCCGGCCGAATGGCACTCTGGCGCGACGATGACCGAACGTCGCCGGATCTGGCGCATGGTCGGGCAAGGCGAGGCCCAGCTTGTGGTTGGCGCCCGCTCCGCCCTGTACCTGCCGTTTCGATCGCTAGGGCTGATCGTGGTCGATGAAGAACATGACACATCTTACAAGCAGGAAGACGGGGTTTTGTACAATGCGCGCGACATGGCCGTTCTGCGCGCGGCCATTTGCAGCGCTCAGGTGGTTTTGGCCAGCGCGACTCCATCCCTTGAAACGTGGACCAACGCGCGATCTGGAAAGTACACGCGACTGGATCTTACGGCGCGGTTCGGGCCCGCACAAATGCCGCAGATCTGCACGATCGACATGCGCGGCGAAGATGGGCCAGCCGGCACGTGGATATCGCCGACGCTGCGCCAAGCGGTCTCTGACCGGATCGAACGTCAGGAACAATCGTTGTTGTTCCTCAACCGACGAGGATTTGCGCCCGTTACCCTGTGCCGGGCGTGCGGGCAGCAGATCGGCTGTGATAATTGTGATGCGCGGATGGTCGAACATCGGTTTTTGAAACGACTGATGTGTCACCAATGCGGGGAAACCAAACCAATTCCCACCGTTTGTCAGTCCTGCGGCGCAGAAGACCAACTGGTTCCAGTTGGGCCCGGCGTCGAGCGGTTGGCAGAAGAAGCACAAACCGCCTTTCCGGACGCCCGCATCGTGGTTTTGAGCTCTGATCTGTTCGGCAGTGCGCGTGCATTGAAAGAAGAAATCGCGCGGATTGCAGAAGGCGGGGCAGATATTGTCATCGGTACCCAGATGGTTGCCAAGGGGCATAACTTTCCGCTGCTGACATTGGTCGGTGTCATCGATGCCGATCTGGGGTTGCAAGGGTCTGACCTCCGCGCGGCTGAGCGCACGTTTCAACTCATGCGGCAGGTCGCCGGTCGCGCCGGTCGTGCAGAAAAACCGGGATTGGCGCTTTTGCAGACCTATCAACCCGAACATCCGGTTATCCGCGCGATCCTGTCTGGAGACGAAGAGGGGTTCTGGCATGCCGAGGCCGCGGCGCGCGAAGATGCTCAAGTCCCACCATTTGGCCGGATGGCGGGTATCATCCTTAGCGGAACAGACGTGGCGCAGGTTTTTGATCTGGGCAACATGCTGGCCCGGAACGACGGACCGCTGCGCCAGATCGGG
>CAWUIW010000068.1:0-12969 GCA_963922515.1 uncultured Rhodobacterales bacterium
CATGTCCATAAACTCATTCGGCCATCTGTGTCGGGTCACAACTTGGGGCGGGCGCCATGGACCTGCGCTGGGCGCCACTGTTGACGGATGCCCGCCAGAAGTACCGATCGACGAAAGCATGATCCAGCACTGGTTGGATCGACGCAAACCGGGCCAAAACAAGTTTACGACGCAGCGCCGAGAACCGGACCAGGTCAAGATCCTTTCGGGCGTGTTCGAAGGCATGACGACGGGCACGTCAATTCAATTGATGATCGAGAATACCGATCAGCGGTCGAAAGACTATTCCGACATAATGCATAAGTTCCGTCCCGGGCATGCGGACATCACGTATTTCCAGAAGTATGGCAACCGGGACTATCGCGGCGGTGGCCGGTCGTCAGCGCGCGAAACGGCGGCACGGGTGGCGGCTGGTGGGTTGGCACGGGAAGCTATCAAGGCGATTGCGCCTGAGCTGTTGATAACCGGATACATGGTGCAGATGGGTCCCAAGAAGATTGACCGTGCCAGGTTTGACTGGGATCAGATCGAGCAGAACCCGTTTTGGACCCCAGATGCACAGGCGGCCGACGATTGGGCCATCTACCTTGATGACTTGCGGAAATCTGGGAACTCGGTCGGTGCAGTGATCGAGGTTGTCGCCCGAAACGTTCCGGCCGGATTAGGCGCTCCGATTTATGGCAAACTGGATACCGATCTGGCTGCGGGAATGATGAGTATAAATGCGGTCAAAGGCGTGGAAATCGGCGAAGGCATGGCCGCTGCGGGCCTGACCGGCGAGGCAAATGCCGACGAAATCACCATGGGTGCCGACGGCCCAGAGTATTCCTCTAATCATGCCGGCGGCATTTTGGGCGGCATCAGTACGGGCCAGGACATTGTGGTGCGCTTTGCAGTCAAGCCGACGTCGTCCATCCTGACCACTCGAAAAACCATTACAATGGCTGGTGAAGACACTGAAATCATCACCAAGGGGCGCCACGACCCGTGCGTCGGTATACGCGCGGTTCCAGTGGCGGAGGCGATGATGGCTTGCACACTGCTGGATCATCTTTTGCTCCACCGCGGCCAAATAGGCGCAAATCGGGGCAAGATTGGTCCAGCCTGACCGTTGATCTTTGTCGGTCAAAAGCGCAGTGTCGCGCCATGGCAAAATCGTTAACATCGCATCGACCAGCGCTGGCCGTAGGGCTCAAATTGCTTGCCCTTTTGCTGTTCACGATCATGGCTGCGGTGATCAAAGCCACATCGGATGATGTGCCGCCTGGCGAAGCCGTTTTTTTCAGATCACTCTTCGCCATCCCGGTGATTTTTGCGTGGCTGGCCTATCGCGGTGAAATCGTTGGTGGCGTCCGCGTTCGGAACCTGCGTGGCCATGTGTTGCGCGGTGTCCTTGGGACATCGGCCATGGCTCTCAGTTTTGCGGGGCTGGGGCTGTTGCCGTTGCCTGACGTTACTGCGATTGGGTATGCGGCGCCGATCTTTACCGTCGTTCTCGCGGCGATCTTTCTGGGCGAGCGCATTCGCCTCGTGCGGATCAGTGCGGTGGCCATCGGTTTGCTGGGGGTCATGATCATGATCTGGCCGCGTCTTTCGACAAGTGCCGATTGGGAAGATGGCGCCGCGCTGGGCGCAATCATGATTCTTGTTGCCACCCTTGGCCGCGCCTGCGTGCAGATCCAGGTCAGGCAGTTGGTGCAAACAGACACTACCGCCGCGATCGTATTCTGGTTCTCGATGACAGCAACCACGTTGTCGTTGTTCACGCTGCCTTTTGGATGGGTTGTTCCATCAGGCCAAACCGCGGCCTTGTTGATTGGTGCAGGGCTGTTGGGTGGGGTGGCGCAAATTCTCGTGACGTCGTCCTTCCGCTATGCGCCGGCCTCGATGTTGGCGCCCTATGACTACTCGACCATGCTGTTTGCGATCGTGATCGGATTTGTTTGGTTTGGTGAGCTTCCGACCGTTTTGATGCTGTTGGGTGCGACACTGGTGATTGGTGGCAACGTGCTGGTGATTTGGCGTGAACATCAATTGGGACTGGAACGCGGCAAGGCGCGCTCGCTGATGGATCCGAAAAGCTGACTTTACCTTTTGGGCGGTGCCAATATGGTGCGCCGACCAGCCAAAGGAGACCGCAATGTCCGATGCAGATGCCCACAAGGACAAGATGAAGGCCGTGCAAGCCGCGCATCGCGAAAAAGTCGCCGAAGCGACCGACCCCGGTCGCGGGCTTGTGTTGGTGCATACCGGCAAGGGCAAAGGCAAGTCGTCTTCCGCGTTCGGTGTGATCATCCGGGCGCTGGGTTGGAAGCAGTCAGTTGGTGTCGTGCAATTCATCAAGGGCAAGTGGAAGACAGGCGAACGCCAGTTCTTTGCCGCGCATGATCTGGTCACATGGCATACGATGGGTGACGGGTTTACATGGGATACACAGGACAAAGATCAGGACACTCTAGCCGCCCAGGCCGCCCTTGCGAAAGGGCGCAGCATGATGGAAAGCGGCGATTATGATCTTGTCGTGTTGGACGAAATCAATATCGCAATGAGGTATGACTACGTCACCGTCGATGACGTGCTTGATGCGTTGGGCACGCGGTCCGAACGCACCAGCGTGATCTTGACCGGCCGCGATGCCAAGCCAGAGCTCTGTGACTACGCCGATCTTGTGACAGAGATGACAGAGGTCAAACATCCGTTCAAAGCCGGGATCAAAGCGCAACGCGGCATAGATTTCTGATCTGTCACAGTCTGGCGAACTGGGCCGAAAGTTCTTTCGCTTGATCGGCCAGCCCCCAAGGTGGGTTCACAACGACCATGCCACTTCCCACCATGCGATGCCCGTCACGGGCTGGTGGGAACTGAACGGTGTGGTGTAACAGCTTGTCCGCGGGCAAGGATGGCAGAGCGTGTACAAAAGCAGCTTCGAGTCCCGTTGCAAGGACGGGATACCAGACCATCAGAACACCAACTGGCCACTTGCGATGCAGGTTCTGAAGCAGCTTTGCCGTGGATTTCCATTCAGATTTGACTTCGTAGGATGGATCAATCAGCGCAACCCCCCGACGGGGTATCGGCGGCACCATGGACAATACCATTGCAGGTCCGTCTGCTTGCTGCACTTTGGCTTTCGGCAAGGCTTGTCTTAAGGCCTGAACTTCTTGCGGATGCAATTCGGCGAGCGTGATCGTGTCCACTGGTCTGAGCAGTGCGGAGGCGATGAGAGGCGAGCCTGGATAGGCCGATGCACCATGCGCATCCCGGGTTTTGTTCACGCACAATCGGTATGGGTGATCGCCGGAAAACCAATCCAGAGCCTTCAAGATTCCAGCGTCGGCTTCCTTCGTCTTCTGGGCTTCGGGCGCTGTCAGATCATACAACGCCCGGCCCGCATGTGTTTCAAAATAGCTCAGCGGCTTTGGCTTCTGGACCAGATATTGCAGAATCATAGCCAAAAGGGCGTGTTTGTGCACATCTGCCAAGTTTCCGGCGTGATACGCATGCTGATAGGAAAGCATGGCAGATCTTTTACCCCTGCACGCGCTTACAGGCGCACGAGTTTCTCGTATCCTTCAGCGATATCCCGGGTCAGCGCACCAACTTCGAAATTGTAATCGCCGATCTGACCGACCGGTGTTACTTCGGCGGCTGTTCCGGTCAGCCAGCACTGCTCGAACCCTTCCAGTTCCTCGGGCATGATGTGGCGTTCATGCACTTTGATCTGGCGGTCTTTCAGCATTGCAATGACTGTCTGACGCGTGATGCCGTTCAAGAAGCAATCGGGATCCGGTGTGTGAACCTCGCCGTCCTTGACAAAAAAGATATTGGCACCGGTCGCTTCGGCGACATAGCCGCGGTAGTCGAACATCATGGCATCCGAACACCCTTTGGCTTCGGCTGCATGCTTTGACATGGTGCAGATCATGTAAAGACCAGCCGCTTTCGCGTGGCTGGGAATTGTTTCAGGGCTGGGCCGCTTCCACTTGGAAATGTCCAGCTTGGCGCCTTTCATCTTTGCGTCGCCGTAATACGCACCCCATTCCCACGCAGCGATTGCCATGCGGACCGGGTTGCGCGCCGATGCGACACCCATGTCTTCGCCCGCGCCGCGCCACGCAACGGCGCGGACATAGGCATCTGACAGGCCGCTCGCCGCCATCACCTGATTTTTTGCGGCTTCGATTTCGTCAACCGTGTATGGAATTTCAAAATCAATCATTTCCGCAGATCGCAGCAAGCGCTCCGAATGTTCGCGGCTTTTGAAGATCTTGCCATTATAGGCTCGCTCGCCTTCGAAAACGGAACTTGCATAGTGCATGGCGTGCGTCAGAATGTGCACGTTGGCGTCCCGCCAATCGATCATTTGGCCATCCATCCAGATTTGGCCGTCTTTGTCGTCATACCCCGACATTTGCCGTCACTCCCACAGCAGATTTTCAGATATTGCGCAGATACGTCCGAAGTGGTCATATAATTGCGTCAAAACTGCGATTCGATACCGCTTTGGTCTTGGAATGTCAACAAGGCTGACTTATGCTGCCTTGAAATTTGGCAGATTGAGATTTCTCATGTCTGAACACAGGATCAGTCAAGGGTATGGCGGCGAAAGCTTGCTGTTCCTGACAGACGAGCAATTGCGACAGGGCATTGAAGCGATGTTCTTTGCCTATCGCGGTTTTACTGCAGACCCAGACCGTATTCTTGCCCAGATGGCCTATGGACGGGCGCACCATCGGGCCATTCACTTTATCAGTCGGGCGCCGGGGACTACGGTGAATAATCTGCTCGCTATCCTGGGTGTAACAAAGCAATCGCTAAACCGGGTGCTGCGTACGTTGATCGCAGAGGGACTGGTTGAAAGTCGTGTCGGCACATCCGACAAAAGAGAACGGCACCTGTTCTTGACAGAAGCAGGCCGCGCACTGGAAACGCGACTGTCGGATGCACAGCGCGCGCGTATGCGACTGGCATACAAGTCGGCCGGGCCAGAGGCGGTTGCTGGCTTCAAGAAAGTGCTGGAGGCCATGATGGACAGTGATATGCGCCGCGCATATTCGAAATTGCGGGATGGTGCGATCTGATGGATCTGGATGCGCATCTGCTGATCGTCGATGACGATGAACGCATTCGCGAGCTTCTAAAGAAGTTCCTGATGAGAAACGGGTTTCTTGTGACCGCTGCACGCGATGCCGCTCATGCGCGGCGTGTGCTGGGTGGGCTGGATTTTGATCTGATCGTGCTGGATGTGATGATGCCGGGCGAAGATGGGATCACGTTGACACGCGCGCTTCGCGAAACGCACTCTACCCCGATCCTTTTGCTCACCGCCAAGGGTGAGACGGAAAACCGGATCGAAGGCCTGGAAGCCGGCGCAGATGATTACCTGTCAAAGCCGTTTGAACCGAAGGAACTGCTGCTGCGGATCAACGCGATTTTGCGCCGTATGCCAGATACTTCTGCTGAGGACACGGCGCCAAAAATACTGCACATGGGTCCTATTCGCTATGACATTGAGCGTGGGGAAATGTGGCAAGGTGACCAGTTGGTTCGACTCACCGGCACCGAGCTGCAGCTGATGCGGATTTTCGCGGCCAATCTGGGAGAACCGATCACTCGCGCGAAGCTTGTCGAGGATTTGGGCCGCGATCGAGGACAGGCGCAGGAGCGGGCCGTCGATGTTCAGATCACGCGGTTGCGACGGAAAATTGAAAGCAATCCAAAACAGCCACGGTATCTGCAAACGGTCCGAGGTGCGGGCTATATGCTCGCCTCGGACTAGGGTGCCATGACCACCGCATTGGTCACCCACGCGTCAGGTTTGCTGCATCGCACACCACCCGGCGTGGCCGACCAAGTGGCGCGGCTCGATTTCGTGACGCGTGCCCTGCATGATCTGCCCCTCAAGCGGGTTGATGCGCCCCTTGCCACCGAAGATCAGATCACGCCGATGCATGATGCGGAGTATGTATCCAAGGTCCTTGGTGGGTGCCCGGACAGCGGGTTTTCGTTTTTTGATGCAGACACAGATGCGGAAACCTGTTTGTCGCCCACATCGCGAGAGGCGGTGCTGCGATCCGTCGGCGGCGCTCTCCACGCGGTCGATCTGGTCATGTCCGGATCCGCCGCGAACGCCTTTGTCGCAATGCGCCCTCCGGGCCATCATGCCTTGCCGGATCGAGCGATGGGATTTTGCTTTTTCGGCAATATCGCGTTGGCCGCTCATCATGCCTTGACGGTACATGGGGTCAACAAGCTCGCGATTGTGGATTTTGACGTGCACCACGGCAATGGTACGCAACACATGGTGCAGGACGATCCAAGGGTGCTGTTCATTTCCTCGCAACAAGTGCTGCTTTGGCCTGAGTCCGGGTTGGCGGACGAAACCGGCCCCCACGACACGGTATTGAACCTGCCGCTGGCGCCAGGGTCGACAGGCGCTGAAATGCGCATTGCGTTTGCGAACACTGTTTTTCCGCGTGTTCGCGCGTTTCAACCGGACTTAATTCTTGTTTCGGCTGGTTTTGATGCCCACCGCGATGATCCCTTGGCTGAGCTGAACTGGACAAAAGAGGACTACAATTGGCTTGCGCGTTCCTTTTGCGCGATTGCCAATGCGTGCTGTGGCGGGCGTATCGTATCTGTCTTGGAAGGTGGCTACGATCTGGATGCTCTGGGCAAATCCGCCCGCGCCTATGTCCAGGCATTGCTGCGGGCGTCCGACTGACGCAAAGAATGGCCGCGTTGGCCATTGCCCGTCCGTGGAGCCGTTGATAGCGTTCCGCGCATGACAACTGCCTTGATCACCCATCCCGATTGCCTGACTCACGTGACCCCGGACGGACACCCGGAACGTGTCGCCCGGCTGGAACATGTTCTCGCAGGGTTGGAAGCCCTGGATTTGAAGCGTGTTTCGGCTCCGTTGGCCGCCGAGGATGACGTGCTGCGCATTCATCCGGCCGATTACCTTTCAGATCTCCGCGAGCAGCGCCCCGCGGACCGCTTTACGCAGCTTGATGCGGACACTTTCATGTCGCCCGGTTCAATTGATGCCGCCTACCGCGCAGCCGGCGCGGCGGTTCGCGCCGTTGATCTTGTGCTCGACGGTACTGTGTCCAATGCGTTCTGCGCGGTCCGCCCTCCCGGCCATCATGCCGAAACATCGACACCCATGGGCTTTTGCCTTGTCGGAAATGCCGCCTTGGCTGCCAAACACGCGTTGGACCATCATGGGTTGTCGCGCGTGGCGGTCGTAGATTTCGACGTGCACCATGGCAACGGCACACAGGGCTTGCTGTGGGATGAACCGCGCGCGCTCGTCGTGACATCCCAACAAATGCCGCTGTGGCCGGGCACAGGAAAACCCGACGAAACCGGCGCGCACGAGAATGTCCTGAACATTCCTTTGTCTCCTGGCAGCGGTGGCTCTGAGATGCGAGCAGCTTACACCAACATCGTTTTTCCCCGTCTGGCAGCATTCAAACCGGAATTGCTGGTGATTTCGGCCGGGTTCGATGCGCATCAGGATGATCCGTTGGCCCAGTTGAACTGGTCGACAGACGATTTTGCCTGGATCACGAAATCCCTCTGCGATTTGGCGGCTGATCTTTGCGATGGCAGGATCGTGTCGCTGCTTGAGGGCGGGTATGATCTGGACGCGCTTGCGGCCAGCGCAAAGGCGCATGTGAAAGAATTGATGAAGGCGGGAGCATGACGGACAAACCGATTGAAGAGCTGACCTTTGAAGAGGCCATGAAAGAGCTGGAGCGCGTGGTTGATCAGCTGGAACGCGGGGATGTCGCACTGGATCAGTCGATCGCCCTTTATGATCGTGGCGCGAAGCTGAAAGCCCGGTGTGAGGCCAAGCTGAAAGAGGCTGAAGAGAAAGTGGCCGCCATCACCTTGGACGCCGATGGCGTGGCCACCGGCACCACGCCCGTGTCGGGGGTATAAGTGCTGCAAACGGCGCTGCAGGACGCCCGCAGCTTGATCCAGGCTCGCTTCGACGAAGTGTTCGCGGGTTATGATCCCTTGCCTGTTGTCCGGGCCATGGCCTATGCGACCGAGGGCGGCAAGCGATTGCGCGGATTTCTTGTTCTGGAGTCTGCGCGCATCCACCAAGTGCCGTCGGCGACTGCGGTCAACCCAGCTACAGCGATAGAGGCATTGCATGCCTACAGCCTTGTGCATGATGATCTGCCCTGCATGGACGACGACGATTTGCGAAGGGGCCGTCCGACCGTGCATATCGCGTGGGATGAGGCGACAGCCGTTCTGGCCGGCGATGCGCTGCAAACGCTGGCGTTTGAATTGGTCTGTGTCGCCGCAAACGGTCCGGCAGAAGTTCGGGCCAACCTGGCTATGACATTGGCCCAAGCCAGCGGTGCACATGGCATGGTACTTGGCCAAGCTTTGGACATCGCCGCCGAAAGCGCGATAACCCCACTGTCATTGGAGGAAATTACTGCATTGCAGGCGGGAAAGACCGGGGCCTTGTTTGAATGGTCTGCAACAGCAGGCGCGCTTTTGGCGCAATCCGATCCTGCGCCGATGCGCGCATATGCGCAGGCGCTGGGCCTTGCCTTTCAAATCGCCGACGACATCTTGGACGTCGAAGGAGATGCGGAAAAAGCTGGGAAACGACTCCAAAAAGACGCAGATGCCGGCAAAGCAACATTTGTATCCTTGCTGGGACTGGATGGGGCCCGGCGCCGGGCAAACGACCTTGTCGAAGAGGCCTGCGCAACACTGGACCCCTACGGCCCGGGGGCGGGCAACTTGCGCGACCTGGCTCGCTTCGTTATCTCGCGCGACAGCTAAGTTGGCCCCGCAAAGGAGGCGGCCATGCAAAACATGCCAAATACACCCTTGCTTGATCGGATCGCCGGTCCGGCGGATCTGAAAAGCCTGACGGATGTGGAACTGGAGCGGCTTGCGCATGAGCTGCGCGCCGAAACGGTTGCACAGGTGTCGCGGACCGGCGGCCATTTGGGGGCTGGGCTGGGCGTTGTTGAATTGACGGTGGCGTTGCACGCGATCTTCGTCACACCGCGCGACAAGATCATTTGGGACGTGTCCCACCAGTGCTACCCGCACAAGATTCTGACAGGCCGGCGCGACCGCATGCACAGCATACGCCAAAAGGATGGGCTGAGTGGTTTTACCAAGCGGAGCGAATCCCCTTTTGATCCGTTCGGTGCGGCACACAGTTCGACGTCGATCAGCGCCGCACTTGGGTTTTCAGTGGCGCGGGATTTGGGCGGTGCCGTTCCCGAAGGGCTGGGCGATGCCATTGCGGTCATTGGCGATGGCGCGATGTCGGGCGGCATGGCGTTCGAAGCCATGAACAATGCCGGACATCTCAAAAAGCGTATGTTCGTGATCCTGAATGACAATGAGATGAGCATTGCGCCTCCGGTTGGAGCGCTGTCGTCCTATTTGTCGCGCCTTTATGCCGAGGAACCGTTTCAAGAGTTCAAGGCTGCGGCCAAGGGTGCGGTCAGTCTGCTGCCTGAACCGTTCCGGGAAGGCGCTAAGCGAGCCAAGGACTTGCTCAAGGGTATGACCGTTGGCGGAACTCTGTTCGAGGCGCTGGGCTTTTCCTATCTTGGCCCGATCGACGGGCATGACATGGCCCAGCTCCTGCCTGTACTGCGGACTGTCAAGGCGCGAGCAACCGGTCCAATATTGATCCATATCGTGACCAAAAAAGGCAAAGGATACGAACCGGCCGAAGCCGCACGGGATGGCGGACATGCCACGGCCAAGTTCGACCTGGTCACGGGCAAGCAAAAGAAATCGCCCAGCAATGCGCCCAGCTATACCAAGGTTTTTGCCCAAAGCCTGATCAATGAAGCGCGGCATGACGACAAGATTTGCGCGGTCACGGCAGCGATGCCGGATGGCACCGGCTTGGATCTCTTCGCGGAAAGGTACCCCAGCCGGTGTTTCGATGTTGGGATTGCCGAACAACATGGCGTGACGTTTTCGGCTGCTTTGGCCGCTGGAGGCATGAAACCGTTCTGCGCGATGTATTCCACGTTCTTGCAGCGTGGCTACGACCAGGTTGTGCATGACGTCGCCATTCAGCGCCTGCCGGTTCGCTTCGCGATCGATCGCGCCGGGCTCGTGGGGGCAGATGGCGCGACCCATGCGGGCAGCTTTGATGTGGCTTACTTGTCGAACCTGCCGGGTTTTGTCGTTATGGCGGCCGCCGACGAGGCAGAGCTCGTGCACATGGTGGTTACCGCGGCAGCTTATGATGCCGGCCCCATCGCCTTTCGTTACCCGCGTGGCGAAGGTGTTGGCGTTGACCTGCCTGAACGGGGTCAACCGCTTGAAATCGGAAAGGGTAGGGTCATCCAAAACGGCGGCCGTGTCGCGCTTTTGTCTTTCGGGACACGGTTGTCCGAAGTTCAAAAAGCAGCGGAAAGCTTGGAATCCAAGGGCCTGCGCCCCACAATTGCAGACGCCCGTTTTGCCAAGCCGTTGGACACGCAGTTGATCCTAGAACTTGCACGCAATCACGAAGCGCTGATCACGATTGAAGAAGGCGCAATTGGCGGCTTCGGTAGTCATGTCGCCCAATTGCTGGCCGAGGCTGGCGCTTTTGACACCGGGCTCAAATACAGATCAATGGTCCTGCCTGATACGTTCATCGATCAGGCAAGCCCGTTGGAAATGTATGAAACGGCCGCCATGAACGCGGAACACATAGAGGCTAAGGTTCTGATCACGCTGGGTGTGGCCAATCTAACCGGCGCACGCGCCTAATCCGCGAACTCTTGGTGCAAAATCGCGGCCAAACCCGCGCGATAATCAGGATACAACAGCTTCACGCCCAGCTCATTCTTGATGCGGTCGTTTTTCACACGCTTGCTTTCTGCATAAAAGCTTCGTGCCATCGGAGTCATTTCTGCTGTTTCGAAATCCACGGCCGGCGGGATGGGCAAGTTCAGGAGTTCTGCCGCGTACGCGATCACGTCTTGGGGCGGCGCGGCTTCGTCATCGCAAACATTGTAGACCGCTCCGGGATTGGGGCGGTCGATCGAGGCGAGTACAACTTGCGCGATGTCATCTACATGAATGCGGCTGAAGACCTGGCCATCCTTGATGATGCGCCGCGCTGTTCCGTTCTTGACCTTGGCAAACGGTCCACGACCCGGGCCATAGATGCCGGCGAGGCGAAAGATATGCAGCGGCAAACCAGACAGGCTTTGCCAATCAGCCTCTGCAGCAACACGCCACTGACCGCGCCGGGTTGACGGGGCAAGTGCCGTGTCTTCGTCAACCCAGCCCCCCTGGTGGTCACCGTAGACGCCAGTTGTCGACAGGTATCCGACCCACTCAAGCTTGTCTGCGGCGTCAGTAATTTGATCTCGGAGCTCGGCCAGAACCGGATCACCTTCTACGTTTGGTCCGGCTGACACCAGCACGTGTGTCACGTCAGACAGAGGGACATGCTCACCTGGCCAAACGATGGGTTCGACGCCACTTGCGCGAATCGCATCGGCTTTGTCGGGGCTGCGTGTGGTACCGACGACCCGCCACCCTTTGGAGATAAGATGCGGGGCAAGCGCCCGCGCCGAAAACCCATGACCGAATGATAGCAGCACTTTAGCCATATCCTTTCTTGCGGGTTTCAGGGTCTTGATACAAGTGTTACGAACATGTCTTCTCATGCCTCGTTTTGTAACATATAATTCTTGCAACGTGGGAGGCATGCTATGTACAGCCAAGGATTGATTGGGGCCAACGGCCAGACTACCGAAGACGCGGCGTTTCTGGACGCGTTTCAGAAACGGATCGATGCAGAGGACAAAATAGAACCCAATGATCGGATGCCTGATGGATACCGCCGCACCTTGGTTCGGCAGATCGGTCAGCACGCCCATTCAGAAATTGTGGGCATGCTGCCAGAGGGCAACTGGATCACGCGAGCGCCGTCGCTTCGCCGCAAAGCTGCCTTGCTGGCAAAGGTTCAAGACGAAGGCGGACACGGCCTTTATCTTTACGCCGCAGCGGAAACTCTAGGCGTAAGCCGCGAGCAAATGACCGAAGAGTTGCTAAACGGCAAAGCCAAGTATTCGTCAATTTTCAATTACCCAACCCTGTCTTGGGCAGATATCGGCATCATTGGCTGGTTGGTGGATGGCGCTGCAATCATGAACCAAATTCCTCTGTGCCGGTGTTCCTACGGCCCTTACGCGCGTGCGATGATCCGCGTGTGCAAAGAGGAAAGCTTTCATCAACGCCAAGGCTACGAAATTGTCATGACGTTGGCTCAGGGCACCGACGGGCAAAAAGAAATGGTTCAGGATGCACTGAACCGGTGGTGGTGGCCTGCCTTGATGATGTTTGGTCCGCATGATGCAGACAGCCAGCATTCTGACCAGTCGATGGCGTGGAAGATCAAACGCTTTACCAACGATGAGCTGCGGCAAAAATTCATCGATGCCACTGTACCCCAGGCGGAATTCCTTGGGTTGACCGTGCCGGACCCGCACTTGGCCTGGAACGAGCACAAGGGCGGATATGACCATGGGCCGATCGATTGGGACGAATTTTGGCGCGTGGTCAAAGGTCAGGGGCCGATGGCGCGCGATCGAATAGCCGCGCGCAAAAAGGCATGGGAAGACGGGTCGTGGGTGCGTGATGCCGCGTTGGCCTATGCAGAGAAAGCCAAGGCCCGCAAGGTTGCCGCGGAATGACAACACTGCGAGCGATGCCGGTGCTGCAGGTGTCTGACACCCAAGCCTCGGTTGTGTTTTACGAACGATTGGGGTTTGCAAGCCACGGGATTTGGGGGGATGCGCCAGCTGGATTTGCGATTGTGCAGCGCGGTGATGTCACGCTGGCTTTGGATGGCGCGCCAGAAAAACCAATCCCGCAAAACCAGTGGTGGGCTGCGTATATCTACATCTCGGATGCCGCAGCTTTGCGCGCCGAATTTGCAGACGCCGGTTTGAACCC
>CAWUIW010000069.1:0-12943 GCA_963922515.1 uncultured Rhodobacterales bacterium
CAAGCACGGCCGTTCGAAATACCCGAACATGTTGGAAGAATTGGCGCCCGGCCGCGCTCCTTCGATATCGGTCAACAGCGTGCCATCCGGCCGAAACAACCTTTCGCCCGAGCCAAGTATCAGCAGGCGAGCGCCCATGTGACGTTTGGCAATGGCGCCCAGCGTGTCACTTTTCGTATCCTGCCGGCCCCCGTCGATGTACCTTAGGTTCGACAGATGGCTGCGCAGTTCGTAGCGCGTGATGTCGATGTTGGCCATGCGTGCCTGTTCAACCAGCCCATTTGCGACCAGGTGAATGTGGTCTTCGCCGCCGCGCGCTTCCACGATCAGCACGTATCGGCGTTTGAGAAATCGGTTGCGAAAGACCAGATCGTTTCGCTTTGTGCCCTTGATGCTGGCCTTGATCGACTTCGGAAGATCGAGATGCCGGGTGGGCTTGATATCGGGCGCGGCAAGCCGCCGAAAGGACTCGCCGCTGGAGCTGTCGACAAACACCTCGGCCTGAACCGGTTTCAATCGCAGCTCATTTGGCTTCACACGAGTTGCGGCGCCGCGCTCTGCGACTTTCATGGGTGGCGGACGCAGTAGAAACCAGATGGCGATCCCAAAGGGCGCCAGAATCGCAAGTGCGGGAAAGACACGCACAAGGATGATGCCTGCAAGGTTGTCGGGCGCCTCAACTTCGATAATTGGCTCGAAAGCGGTGGGCGCCTGGTCTTCAACCACATCCGGATTTGGGAGGTTGGTGATTTCATCAAGTGCTGCGTTCTGGGCGCCGGTTTGCCCCAGCAAGACTGCAAAAGCCACAACAGCGGCGAATGCTGCAATCCCGACCAGCGTCATCAGGATGCGGCGTCTTTGAACAGGATCTTCTGAAAACTCCTGAAGCCCCTGTGTCGCCAGCGCGACGACACTGGGCGTGTCCTGATCGCGCCACCATGCCTTAACCGTCTCTCGAACGCGGCGGGCTGTTTCTTCGTTTTGCGCCAAAAGCGGTGTGAGCCAGCCCGCGGCTTCTTCGGGCGTGTTTATCACAACCTTTGCTTTGCGCAGGCCCTCGATCAGTTTGGCCGTCCGGATATGGTCGCGGACGGATATCGTGATCCCTTGGGCCGCGAGCCGATCTTCTAACTCGGGAAACTGCGCAAGGCGCGACAGGCTGTCGGCGCTATTTGCCATCGTCTTCCGGGAAATACTTGTTGCGGTCTGACCGTGTCTTGAGCAGTGTTCCGGCAACGGCGCGCACTCTCTTGTCGTCAATTTTCACCGTGCTGCTTTCGGTCATGCCGCGCTCGACCAGTCCAAAGACAAACGAAACGAATTCGGCGGTTGCCGGGCGCTTGTTCAGCTGGTCCTTGGAAATCATAAGGAAGGTGTCTACCGCAGAGGACAGGAAAGTGGATGTCTCTGACAATTCGATACCGTAGCTGTGTGTAAGATGCAGGGCCACGATCTTGATCAGACGGTCGCGCTTTGGATCAACGATCCAGTGAAATATGCAGCGCCGCAGGAACGCGTCTGGCAAGGACTGTTCCGAATTTGTCGTGATGATAACAACGGGCCAGTGATCTGGTCGCGCCTCGATCTGAATGTCCAGTTCTTGGATCCTGAAACGCATTCGTTCAATTTCGCCCAGAATGTCATTGGGCGCGTCGCGCGGCGCCTTGTCGAGCTCATCCAGCAAAACGATGCACCGGTCCGGCGCACCCGAGGACGTGCGAAAAACCGTGGGAAACAAGTCCTTGAGCCGCAAAGTCTGATCGCGCCGCAGAACTTCTTTCAGCTTTTCGACCGAGATGAGCTTTTGCACTGGGATCGTGCCGACTTTTACCGGGGCTTCGGGGCCGGCAGACAGCAAAATGCCCAGACCTAGCGCAGTAAAGTCAATATGGCTGGCCAACGGGGCGTCATCCTTGGACCGATAGCGCCCAACTTGGTCGAAACTGTAAAGCAAGTCCCGCCCTTCGTCGCTGGATTTCACTTGGTGCGGCGCCAGAAACCGCAGGCCAAGCCGGTTTGCCAGACCAACCGCAAACTGGGTCTTCCCGACGCCCGGACTGCCGGCAAGAATGAGTGGCTGGCCCAGTAGCAACGCGGTCATCGACGCCTGAACCAGATCGGCATCGTCCATGTCGTAGGGAACTTTTGCCTTGTCCTTGCTGAGCAGGGGGTTGCCTATCGCGGTCAGCAAATCGGGCTTCAGGCTTTGTTGGCCGCCATTCAACAAGGCGCCAAGTTGCTCGGATACGGTTCTGGTTTCTGCCATGGTCAGTCGCTTTGTTCTTTAATCACTTGTTGAAGATCGGGTGCGATTTCAGCACCTCTTTGGCCCGGCCCATGGGCATTGGGTCGGCTTGGAACTGGTCAATGATCTGCTGCCGGTCGTGTTCGCTGATATGATGTTGCACTTCCTCGATCTTGGACAGCCAGCGTTTCATATCTTCGTTGTCGATGGTGGACAGGTTTTGTTTCCCGGCCGTGAGAGGTAAGGTTTGCATTTGCGGATTTCCGGCTGGGAGCCATTCCTGTTCTGCCAAGTCAGCCAGCCAGCCTTGTTCTGACGGTTGTGGTATTGGTTCTATCGCGTCTTCTGCAAACTTGCCCAATTCCAGCTTGGTCAGGTCGATTGCCATACGAGGTCCGATGTTTTCCTTGACCGCTCGGACTTTGTCTTCGAACTCGACCAGTTCATCGCCCTCCATGTCTTTGCCCGTCAAAACTAGCAGGAAGACCATCAAGGGTGGATCCATTTCGGGGAGCGTGCCCAGAAAGGCTGCAAGGCGTTGGGCCAGTATGAAACAATCATCTCCGATCGTAGAGCGGGAGTGTTCCAGAATGAGCGCGCGCGGATTGCTTCTTTCTTGCAGTTCTTCTCGCAACGCCTCCAGCCTTTCGGCGTGCAGCATTGTTTCGGCATCTTCCAATTCGCGATCGCTGAGGAGCGTCAGCAGCCCCGAAGTGATACCGGCGGCCCGCAGCTCAACATGGTTGAGCATGGCTTGCGTGTCGTCGCCTTCATAAACATCCAGCAAGCTTACCGTGACGGCGCTGGAATACGCGGCCTCTCCGCCCGGAATTTTGTCATGAGCCAAGTTCAGCAGCAGCCTGACGCATTGGTTAAGGTCTTCTTCCTGATGACCCATGATCATGAAAAGATGGGCTGGCGCCGCAGATTTGGTGCGCAGCTTGCCCGTGAGTTTCGTGAACCAGATCCGTTCAATGGAACGGCCGAGTTCATCGAAGCGGTCGTTGAGCACGTTTTCCCAATTAACCGTGGGGCCCCGCGGTTGGTTCGTGGGCGGGGTTAGTTTCGAAAGGGTCCAAAACGTGTCCGCCACGCTTGGGAATACATCGGTATTTGCAGCGTTCACCTCTGAAAATGGTGTGAACAGCAGGCGCGTTTCTTCGATGTCCGGATGTCCGCGTGCTTTCATCACGCCGAACAAGCCGTTTTCTTCCTTGCTGAAGATGACAGCGCCAGACATGCCGCCCCATTTGTCTTTGTCACCCAGAGCGCCCCTCAGCACCGTGAGATGCCGATGGTGTGCATTCAGATCGTGCAGGCGAACGGGCCGTCCCGAGGCTTGGTCAAGATCGGTGGTTTCGACCACAACCCGTCCCGATATGCTGCGTTTTGTGGGCGCAATCGTGTCGTTTCCCGGTTTCCGCCATCCTTCTGAATAGCCGTAGGCGACACCGCGCAAATCGTTTTGATCCACATTCTCGACAGCACCTGAAATGGCCGAGGTAAACAAGTTAGACGCGGCAGGGTTGTCGACACTGAGAAGCGCGATATCGATCTTGTTCGTCGGGTAGCCCGCAGGCGGCCAGACCATAGTGGCCTTGTGGGACGGGGCAGACTGCATCCGGACATACGGGCCTTCGACGTCTTGTTCACCAAGATCACCGTTCAGGAAAACATGCGCGGTGACACTTGGTGGAACAACGGCTTCCTCTTCCACGTCGACAAGGCCATGCAGGCAGGTCAGAACAATGCCATCGGCCACGAGATAGCCGGACGAAACCTCGCCCTTTGTCGACGAATAGATCAAGCTGATGAAGCGTGCGTCTAGCTGCATGGTGGTTCGGTGACGCCTAGTTTCCTTCTCCCTGGCCGAGGTCCAGATTAACCTTTCCACTGACCAGCGCGTTGGTCCATTCCTCGTCTTCGTTCTGTGTGACGGGTTTCAGCTTCAGCGTCAGTTTCTGAGTGGCTGAACTGCCATCTTCAACTTTGCCACCGGCGTTGAAGCCGATGCCGAACACCTCGAACTTTATACCGCCATTTGCCGACTTTGACTGCGTCGCGCCGATCACCAGCTCAAGCGTCAAGTCCTGCATCTCGAATTTCAGCGTTTCATTCTCGCCGTCATCCATGGCTTGTGACAGTGAACGGCGTAGGTCCTTGATATATGCATCAAGCGGCAAACCTTGAGACATCGTACTCTCCAAAAATGTCTTGTTCTAAATATGCGAAGTCTACGCAACTTGCGTTCCCGCGCAAGTGGAATGTCATTTTTTCCATTCGGGCCACGGTTGCTTATTGGGTCAGTGTCAATCCGTCACCGCGGTTTTTTCGTTCGGCGCGCACCGAACATGGGCAAACCAGTCCGATGGACAGAAAGGTTTGCAAAAACATGTGAATTCGTCACGTGGCCCTGCTATTTGTCGGCCAGGTGATGCGTCATTTCGACGAAGTGCCAAATGGTTGACTATGTCATCGTGCACTTGGCTTTTTCCTGTAAACTCGTGTTAATCAGTTCGAAGGCGCAGACGCACCGAAGTGGGATTGGTCGTCAGCAGGGATCCTGTGATGCAGATGAGCGGCGAAGTCGACAGCCAAAGACGCCAGGTTACGGTGCTGTTTGCCGATGTGGTCGGCTTCACACCAATGGCTGAAAAGTTGGGAGAGGAAGCATCTTTCCAACTGATCCAATCGCTGTCTGACAAGATGATGGATGCTGTGCACGGACAACAGGGAACTGTGCAAGAGTTTCGCGGCGACGGGATCATGGCCCTGTTTGGTGCGCCTGTTGCGCTCGAAGATGCCCCTGTGCGCGCCTGTCGGGCCGCGCTGCGATTGCAAGAATTGATCGTGGGTATGGAGGACCGGCTGGACCGCGAGTTTGGTGTCCGACCCAAGGTGCGAGTGGGGATACACTCTGGTCTGCTTGTCGTCGGAGATATTGGCGATGACAAGCGTATGCGGTTCACGGCCATCGGCGATACCGTCAACCTGGCCGCTCGTCTGGAAAGCGAAGCGGGTCCAGGCCAGATATTCATAAGCTCGGCGCTGTTTTCCCAGGTTGAAGGACAGATCGAGGTCGATGATCTTGGCGAGCGTGACATCAAGGGAAAGTCCAAACCACAGCGGATTTTGCGCCTGACCGGCATGCAATCCGGCGTCAGCCGCGTCGATGCTGCGCGGTACCAGGGCTTGACATCGCTGGTGGAACGAGATCGCGAGTTGGACGCGTTGAGCTCTGGTTTGGATCGTGCGCTTGGTGGGCAGATACAAATCGTGGACATCGTGGGCGAGGCAGGTATCGGAAAGTCACGCCTGATCCACGAATTCCAACAATCAATTTCCTCGGATGATGTGCAGATTTTGCAAGGCGACTGTCGGGCGGATGGTGTGACATCGCCGTTCATGCCCTTCGCTGAACTGGTGCGAAATGCCTTTCAAATTGAGCCTGGTGAGACCATCGAACTGACCGAGCGCAAACTGGCCTTCGGATTGCGGCGGATCGGCTTTGATGTCGAGACGTCGTTGCCCTACCTGATGGTTCTGCTGGGGCACCTAGATGTTGGTGACAGCACGGCAGGCCTCAGCCCCGATCTTGTTGGGATGCGCACCCGCGAGCTTTTGATCGCCCTGTTGCGCTACCGGTGCGAAAAAGCCCCAATGATCCTGTTCGTCGAAGATTTGCACTGGATTGACTCCGGCAGTGAACAGCTGCTGCAGCGCATTGCGGCGTCGTTCACGGATTTGCCTATGCTGTTGGTTTGCGCCTATCGGCCATACTACAGCCCGCCTTGGCGTGCGGATACCGACCGTGTCACGACCATTGCGCTGGGGCCGCTCAGCGACAAAGGGACGGTTCAGGTCCTGTCCGAAAAGCTGGGTGTCGAGGACGTCGCTGGAGAGTTGCTGCGGTTGGCCGTCGAAAAAGCCGAAGGCAACCCGCTGTTTGCTGAAGAAATAGCCAAGTTCTTTCAACAAAAACGCGAGGATATGGGAGCAGAGCTGCTTCCGCAGACCGACCTTGTTCTGCCCGCTAACCTGCAGAATCTGGTGATGGACCGGTTCGATAGGTTGGATGAGGTCACACGCCGTGCCCTGCAGGCCGCCGCTGCGATTGGACGAAAGTTTGATAGTGCTTTGGTGCAAAGCGTCATAAAATCAGACGTGCCGGTGCGGCACTTGTTGCAGGTGGCTGAGCAGTTGGAACTTGTTCTGCGCATCGTCGACCCAGAGGCGGATTACATCTTCAAGCATGCGTTGGTTCAGGATGCGATCGACAACACCTTGATGGCATCGCAACGCAAGTCGCTGCACAAACAAATCGGTCTTGTCCTTGAAGAGCGATATGCCAATCAGCGTGATGACCATGCCGAAACCTTGGCACTGCATTTTCAACAGACCGATCTGCACGAAAAATCAATGCGCTACCTTGTGTTGGCAGGACGCAAGAACCTGAGCTTGTTTTCGCTGGTGGTGGCGGACGAGTTCTTTGCGCAGGCTTTTGAGCTCATCGAAACCCATGCGATCAAGGTTGAAGACGATTACCTTGCGGACCTGCTGGAAAACTGGTTGGAAGTGCAACAATGGCGCGCCACATTCGGTCACACGGTCAGCTTTTTCGCGCCCCGTTTGCCGATGATCCGCAAGCTTCGGAACAGTCGCCATTATGCGCGCATTCTGATTTTTCTGGGGGTGGCCTGTTCGCAGATGTTGCGCTTCGACGAGGCCGAACAGTTCCTGAGCGAAGCTTTGGATGTAGCAAAACTCAACGACAATACAGACGCGCTGGCCCATGCGAGCATAGGATTCATGACACTGTTTTGCAGTCGGCCTGTCGCCGGTTCCGACGAACGGGTGGTGGAAGAGTTCAACTTTATGAAGCGGCTGCTGGATGGGCGTGAAGACCTCTACTTCGAAACCTATTCAGGCTTCTTCTATAACTGGAGCCGATCGATCCGGGGCGACTATGACAAGGCATTGGCCCTCGGCCATGCAATGATCGAGCGCGGTCGCGCCAAGAACTATGGTGGTTGCGTTGGATTTGGCTGCATCACCGTGGCCTATAACGCGAGTTTTTCCGAAGACTTCGAAACAGCGATCAAATACGCCGAAATGGGTGCTGAGATGTCAGGCGGGATTGTTGATCAATTGATCTGCAAGGGCATCAAGGGCTTCAGCATGGCCTTGTCTGGACAAGGGGAGGCGGGATTGGCGCTGCTGCGCGATGTTCACCAACAAATCATCGACATGGATTTCCTGGGCCTTTTGAATATTGTCGACGTGCCCATTGGTTTGGCCATGGCAACTGTCGGCGAGTTGGGCGCCGGTGTGAAGTGGATTGAACGCGCTATCGAGGATGCGAAGACAAACGGCAACTTGCATGCCGCTGCGATGGGTCATTTGATTCTGGGTGAGATTTACCAGCAAATGGCGATTGGTGACGAAAAGCCAAGCATGGAGGTTTTGCGCAAGAACCTTGGTTTCATTCTGCGCTCGGTCCCGTTTGCCAAATCACGGGCCCTGGGTCACTTCGACAAGGCCATCGAGCTTGGCGATCAGGTCGGCATGCACGGTATTACGGCCCAGTCCCACTATGACAAAGGACTGATCCTGAACGCCAGCCGCAAGTCTGCGCCGGCGCAAGAGGCCATGAAACTGGCAAAGGTTGCCGCCGCCAAGATCGAGTGGCGGCACATCGAGAACAAGATCGAAGCCGCGAACATCGCCTGATGCTCAGGCGTTGATATTGGCCTCCAGCATCGATGGCATCACGCGCCACGGGGCGTCTGGCAGTTTTTCATACCGCGCTTCCAATGCATCAAGGTCGGCTTTGAACGCTTTGAATGCGGCGCCTGCCTTGTCGTCCAGCGCCATGTAAGAGAAATCCTGACACAGCTTGGCGCGGTCTACATTCAGGTTGAAATTGGCATTCAGAAGCCGCTGGAACACGTCCAGCGGAATGCGGTTTCCGTTGCGCAGGATGCGGACAGGGTTCTTGTCGACCCACATCTGGTAGTTCCACATCATCGTGCCCAGCACCTCGTGTTGGACCGACGCCATATAGATGAACCCGGCCACAAGACGCGCGACACTGGCACGCGTCACGGCGCCGTCCAGAATGGATTGGATCCCGTTCGGAATACGCGCTTCGAGCGCGTCCAACCAGGCCGCCACGGTCTCATCGGCCTGCAAGTCGGCATCGTTTTCGTAGTAGATGTCGATGTAGCGCCGGGCGTGCGTTTCCATCACGTCGTAAAGCTCTTCGAAATTGTCCTGTGACGGACGATCCAGATCTTCGGTGGGCAGGCCGCGCGCGGCCCAGTCCAGCTTTGGTACCGTCAAAGAGGCGCGATACTGATCGTATGTGGTGGAAAACACATCGCACATGCCTTTGTGAGTAAAAGAGAATATCGTTTCAAAGTCCCCGTTGCGCAGCATTTGCGCCATGGTGACCAGATAATTGCTGTTCTGGGTGCCGAACATGTGCGGCCAAACCAGCCGGCACATCACATGCGACTTGGGCAGTTGGTTGCGCGTGGCGATCGACAGCGGTCCGCCACAGGCCAGATGCACCCAGTTGAAATGCTGGACCAGCGAAATCTGGGTCGAAGCGGCGCACAAGGCGATGGATACCGCGTGTGGCCATCCATGATCTCCGGGCACAAAGGTGCCCATATGGGTTTCAATACCGGTGGCGCGGAACCGACGGGCGTCCGTGTCATGTTCGAACCGCACGCGGCAGCCGATCGGTTCGAGGTGGTCGTAGATTTCGTGGTTGTTGAGATCGCGGAAGTCCCAGCTGTACCCGCCGTCGGGGTCCGCCGCGATGAAGCACGAATACGGGCTCATCATCGCCAACTCGCCCAGGTCCGGCAAACCGTCTCCCTGAAACGGCTCCGGGACGACCGGCCGCGGATACAGCTTGGCGTAGGCGGGCGTAAATGCCTCGTCCATGGCTTTCTGCATGTCGGCGTCGATCTGTGGCAGTCCGGGTTGAACAGGGGGGAACACCGCGTATAACCACAGCCTGAAGCGGAACACGTAGTACATCAGTTTTGAAGTTTCGCCGGGCGGAATGCGATCCGCCATCAGGATATTGTCGATCTTTATGCCCGGGATGCGCTGTGACAACGGGACGGCTTTGAGTGGCTTGGGGCTGTCCGGCGGAAGCGGGATCTTCTTGGCCTTTTTTCCCCGGAATATGATCAACGAAATGGAATTCCAAACGACCTTGCGGATCGTCCAGAGAAGCGGCGCTTGCGTGGCCATGACTGGTGTCCTTAGGCTGCGAAGTTACTTGGCGAAGGCTGGATCGTCGGCCGCTGCCGGAATTGGCTCCCACGCCAACGAATAGTAGCGGCCACGGTCGCGAGCCCATGGATCAAACGCGTTCACAACCGGCTCCAGCTGATCGGACAGGCCGGGCAAGTTCCGCATCAGCACGCGCTTCAGCGGCATCACCTCTTGGCGGTGACCGTTCACCTTGCCAGCTTCCATTCGCTTGTCCGGACCGCTGTTCATCACCCAGTCGATACCAAACTGCGTGTAGTATTCCGGCCGGAAGCTGGATGTGAAAAACCGATCGCTGAACAGGCGGCGTGAAGCGTTGATGATAAAGATCTGGAACTGCGTTTCCGAAATGGCAAACCCATGCGGGCGTGTGGTCTCCGCCAGGTAGCCAACGATTGTGTCGATGTCTTCGACATTGTCGACGACGCTGCCGTCCGGATGACCAAGACAATCGTTTGGCATCACCTCGCCCGAGCCAAGCGGGCGGGCCCGCGCCCCGGTGGCCGGCAAGCTTTGCGCATTCGAGATGATCTTGGACGCGTCGCAAACATGTGTCCCGTAGACGTCGCGCAATAGCCCTGCCAGCTTGCGTTGATCTGCAAGGGCAAGGGCCTCGGTTTCTGTCAGCTCGCCTCTTTCGCCTTTCAGGACAAGGTGTTGGTCAACGAAATCGTCAAAGCTGGTCAGTTGTTTCAGACCGATCTGCCGGCGGAATTCGTTAAAGCGCGGAATGCCGCGCTCGCGGTCCCGCAGCACGTCCAGTGCGATGACATCAACGGTCTTGGTCGGACCGGCCGGCCGCGCCAGCATTTCGAGGTTTTGCAGGAATTGCGGGTGGTTTTGCAGCGCAAGCGCGCCCAAACGCTGCCGTCCCATGCTGAGCGCGAAGTTTTCAATCCCATGGGCGTGCATCACCGGTGTCGCTTTGTACCGGAAGGTATCGATGATCGGCATGCTGTTTTGAATGGCGTTTGGATCGCCGACATCGCGCATTTCCAGAAGGTCGGGCAACAGCGGGTGCAACCGGTAAACGCTGATGAACTCTTCAGGGAAGTTGAAGGGAGATCCAAAATGATTCACCCCCCCGTTCGAATAGCGCACGTCCGGCATCGAACCCGGGACGTTTGTTGTGCCGGTGCCGACAATGCCGGTGCCAGACGAAATGATCGAATAGATCAGGTTGGCTTCAAACGGGTCTTCGGACTGGCGCAACTCTTCGCTGAACTCTTCGACAATCCGCTTGGTTTCGTCATGCCCATGCAACAGTCCTTGCCAGTTCGAGAACATCGCTGTTCGCAATGGCTCGTTGTACAACAGCTGCGTGGTCCATTCGATCGTATGGATCTTGGCGATCATGGCGGCCACGACAAGGCGCCCGATCTCGAATAATTCGTCGTCAGTCACGTCCTGGAAGGCAATCGCCTGATCGACCCGGTCAGGGTGGCGCAGACCACTGTCTGCTTCGGGTGTCTGTTCTGCCTGGGCCCGGAACGCATCGACAAAGGCATTGTGCTCGCGGGTGAACAGGTTGTGATAAAGGCTCATCCCGATCGACCAGTTTTCCGGGAAGGCCACCGCCTCTTGTCCGGCCCATTTGGGATTGATCGGGTCGGGCGTGCAGGCAGCGCTGCCATCGGCGCATTCGTTGAAGACCGGCAAATAGCCGCCATCATCGCCAGCTTGGACGCGCGCATCGATCGAGGTCAGCAGCAGTTTCGCCATATCGTCCGGGTCGCGCTTGACGCGTTGCCGTGACAGGTCGCTGTACCCATAGATTTGGCTTGCATCCCACCATGCGGTCACGGTGTTGCGCGTGGTTTTGTAGGCACGGTCGAGATAGGTGCGCCCGTCGACCTCGAACGATCCGGGATCGGATGTCTGCGCGTAAAGCGAGCCGTATTCCTTGGCGTCGCGGTTACAACCCAGCGCCTTGGCGTCTTCCGGGCTCAGCGGCACCACCTCGTTGTTTACGCGGTGCGTCCGGCATCCCATGGACACAAGCCGCGTCGAATTGTGCCCCTCTTCGAGATGGCTGAACCAGTCATGGGTCATGAACTGGATCCAGTACGCAGCCAGAACGTTGAAGAACGGTGCCTTTTTGTAATCGCACTGCGTGCCGTGACCGGCCGCACAGGCTTCGGGATCGGATTGTTCCCGCGTCAGCAGGACACGGCTGATGACCTGCGGGTCGGGTGTCATCAGGTTAATTCTTCCATCATGTCGGTTGGCGGCGAGTTCGTTCTTTTCCAGCCGCGGAAAGGTCTGGTCAAACGCCGCGTTTCGCGAGAACTCCATGCCGGTCGCACCCATTGCGGGGTTGATCATGTCGTTGCAGATGCCGGTGACGGTGCGATGGCGGATCAGGTCGCCGCCGCAGACCTGCTGCTCAGCATCGCCGCCGACGGCTTCGTAGGCCGGATGCCCGGCAGCAAGGCGCATCTCTGGCCAATAGTCCAGTACGCGGCCATTCCGTTCGCCGCGACCGCGCATGTACTCTTCGAACGTGTAGTTATCGAAAAGATTGAACTTGATGAGCTCCACGCGTTGGCGTTCAAGGTCCAAAAGCGCTCCGTCCAAACCGCGCCCATCGCGCGTGAGATGCTCGCCAATAACGGTAATCGGTTTATAGCTGCTCCCGGATTGAGAGCCTTTGTCACCTGTGTTCCAGTAGTTTGTCCAATCCACCCAAGGTGTATCACGATAGGCTTGGAACTTCTCTCCGCCGCGGCAGTCGCCGGTGTCAAATCGCACTTTGCCAAGAAAGCGATCTTCGGGTTCGTCGGCTAGGCCGGGAATCCCACGTGCTGCCATGCTGCGGCAATCGGCAACGGTCGGATCGATCACAATCCACCCTGCAAACAGGATCAGAAGAACAAGGAATACGCTGGCAATTGCCCCGAAAATCCATTTCAGCATGTCACAATCCTCAATTACGGGTTCTCGTCGGCTCGAACCCCGTGGCCGGTGCGTGCGGATGCGGGACAGGCCCACAGTCAGCGTTAAAAATGTCGTCTACTCAATTGGTTACGCTCCGTTTGGAACGCTGCAATAGTTTTGTTTTTTGAAAGCGTACGGCTGGCTTCATCGAAAATCAATGCGGATATTCCCTACCTTTGCTGAGTGCGACGATAAATTTCAGCCGTCACAAACGGTGGGATTGACCTGTGAGTTTTGTTGAGTAACGCTTTGGTCACCTTCGCCCGTGTCGTACGAGCCTGGTTGAAAAGGCGCTGCCCATGTCCAATGTCGCCGGCAAGTCTTATGCCCTGAATGTCATCACCCCGATGACGCGGTGGCACTATTACATGAAGGCTTTGATCTTTATCGCGGTGCGTGCGCTGCCAAACCTGCTGGCTGGACTGCGCGGCTTGTCGATCATTCATTTTGCGCGCTGGGTTTTGATCCGCC
>CAWUIW010000070.1:0-12936 GCA_963922515.1 uncultured Rhodobacterales bacterium
CGATCTAAGCCGAGCGATAAATTGTGTATGCCGCTGATTTCTTGCGTGGCCCAAAACGCGTCAGGATCAGATCGTCGCTTTTTGCATAGTCTTGGTGATATGCCTCGGCCGGATAAAATGGGGCTTCGTCCAGAATTGGCGTTACTATGCTTTGGCCCAAGGTGGCTTGAGCTTCGACTTTTGCGGTTGTGGCTAACGTTTTTTCGCTAGTGTTAGACACGAAAATGGCTGTTCTGTAGCTTTCTCCCCGGTCGCAAAACTGCCCGCCTGCATCGGTCGGGTCGATCGATTGGAAAAACAAGGACAGCAATCTGCTGCGCGACACGATCGATGGATCAAACGTGATTTTAACCGCTTCGTAGTGCCCGGTGCCGCCGCGCGTGACCTGCTTGTAAGTCGGATTTTCGGTGGTCCCGCCCGTATATCCTGACACAGCTTCGATTACCCCGGCTACTTTTTCGAAATCCGCCTCGACACACCAAAAACAACCGCCTGCAACGGTCAGTGTCTCTGTGGATTGCGTGTAGCCGGGCTTTGACTGTGCCACCAAACCGACACAGATGAGAATGGCCAGTGCTACTGGTTTTATGCGGCTAAAGAGGGTCATACTTGGTCTCCTTTGGTCAAGGGTGCCCGGGCATGGGTTGGCAAACAAGCCAATGAAATGGAAAGTCACAGTTGGTTGAGGCGAATTTACCGAGCTTGGGAACAGAACAATCATGCGAATAGCCATGTGGTCAGGTCCGCGGAACCTGTCGACTGCCATGATGTACGCGTTTGGCAACCGATCCGATTTCGCAGTGTGGGACGAACCTTTTTATGCAGCCTATTTGGATCAAACCGGATTGGACCACCCGATGCGCTCCGAAGTACTGGCGATGCACGAAGGTGATCCGCAAAAGATTGCCGCGGCATGTGCCGGGCCAATCCCAGATGGGAAACCGCACTTTTACATGAAGCATATGACGTTTCACATGTTGGATGGGTTCCCGTTGGACTGGGCCGATGACTGCGTGCATGTGCACCTGCTTCGGCACCCGGCGCGGGTTGTGGTTTCTTATGCTGAAAAGCGTGATAAATTTTCCCTTGCTGATCTGGGATACGAAAAACAGGTCGATCTTTTCGAACGTTTTCCCGGCCCGGTCATCGACAGTTTTGATGTGCGCGCGGATCCAGATGGCGTTCTGCGAGCGCTGTGTTCTGAAATTGGTTTGGGCTGGGACCCCGCCATGCTGTCTTGGCCCGCGGGTGGGCGAGCGGAAGACGGGGTGTGGGCTGCGCACTGGTACAACGCAGTCCACAGAAGTACGGGCTTCGCAAAGCCGGAAGGCGCCCTACCGGATCTTTCTGGTGCGCTGCTTGAAATGGTGCATGCCGCTCTGCCGCACTATCGCGTTCTGGCAGAACAGAAGCTGCGCGTTTAGCCGTTCCGCAGGTTGCGCGCAGCCAGCAGTTTCAATCGCAATGCGTTGAGCTGAATGAACCCGGCGGCGTCCTTTTGATCATACGCGCCTGCGTCTTCTTCAAAAGTCACGTGCGCTTCGGAGTAGAGACTGTTTTCCGACCAACGCCCAACCGTAGACGCGCTGCCCTTGTACAGTTTCAAACGCACCGTGCCGCTGACATGCTCTTGGCTCTTATCGATTGCGGCTTGCAGCATCTCGCGTTCCGGACTGAACCAGAAGCCGTTGTAAATCAGCTCCGCGTAGCGGGGCATCAGTTCGTCTTTCAAGTGCATCGCACCACGATCCATTGTAATCGATTCGATGCCCCGATGAGCCTCTAGCAGGATCGTGCCGCCGGGCGTTTCATAGATGCCACGAGACTTCATGCCGACAAACCGGCCCTCGACCAGATCAAGCCGGCCAATCCCGTGCTTGCCACCGATCTCGTTCAGCCGGGTTAGGATCGTAGCCGCGCTTAGTGCTTCGCCGTTGATGCTGACTGCGTCGCCCTTCTCGAAACCGATCTCGATAAACTCGGGCGTATCCGGTGCCTCTTCGGGGTGCGCGGTCCGCTGGTACACGTAATCTGGCGCGGCCACTGCCGGGTCTTCCAGAACCTTGCCTTCGGATGATGTGTGCAAAAGGTTAGCGTCGACCGAAAATGGCGCTTCGCCGCGTTTGTCCTTGGCGATCGGAATCTGGTTTTCCTCGGCAAAGGCCAAAAGTTTGGTGCGGCTGGACAAATCCCATTCGCGCCAAGGCGCAATCACCTTGATGTGTGGATTCAGCGCATAGGCACTCAATTCGAACCGCACCTGATCGTTCCCTTTGCCGGTTGCACCATGGGCAACCGCGTCCGCACCAGTTTCTGCAGCGATTTCGACAAGACGTTTGGAAATCAATGGTCGCGCAATCGACGTTCCCAAAAGGTACAGCCCCTCGTACACCGCGTTGGCCCGAAACATCGGAAACACGAAATCCCGAACGAATTCTTCGCGTACATCTTCGATATAGATGTTTTCGGGCTTTATTCCCAAAAGCTCCGCCTTTTGCCGCGCCGGATCAAGCTCTTCGCCCTGGCCCAGATCGGCAGTGAACGTGATAACTTCGCAGCCATACTCCGTCTGCAACCATTTCAGGATGATCGACGTATCAAGGCCCCCAGAATAGGCCAGGACAACTTTCTTGGGCGCGGACATATGCGGGCAATCCTTTGTCGGTGTATCGGATGGGCCACTATCGTTTTTGCCGGGTCTGGGCAAGGGATTGTGCGCTTGTCCGGTTCCACGAACGGCCGCTAACTGGCGTCATCCGAAATCAAGGAAAGGCGCCGAAATGCTCGGTTGGGCGATATTCAAACACTCGGTTTCGATGACCATTCGCAACCTTCAATCGTCGCTGCAGGTCTTTTTGGTACCATGGGCATGCCTGACTGGCCTAATCATCCTTTTGGGCGGAGCGGTTGGGGAACCGGTAACTCTCGGTACTCAATTTGATGTGGGTGGTGCGAGTGCAAATGATGCGGGCGAAGTTGTACAAACTGCTGGCCAATTTGCACTTCTTACTACCCTTTTGAACATTTTCGTCGGTGCTTGGACTGCTGTTGCCTGGCATCGCTACATCTTGCTGGAGCAGCCTCCGAGTGGCTGGATTCCCGAGCTGCATTGGAACCTGATCGCCCGCTACGCGCTATGGTCAATTCTGATTGGCGTGGCTGCGGTTGCCGCAATCGCCGGACCTTTTCTTTTGTTGGCCGTGGCAGAGCCCTTGGCCGTTCTGCTGGGTATCGTCCTGTTTGGGTGGATGATTTATGTTTGTGTCATCGCCGCAAGAGCGGCAATTGTTTTGCCTGGCATCGCGGTTCAATCCGGCTTCAGCGTGCGTGACTGTCTTGAAAAAACGAAGGGTCAGAATGGCGTTTTTATTGTTCTTGGTTTGAGTGTTTTTGCGTTTGCTTTTGCGGTGCTCATTGTTGTTGGCCTGTTAACCGCCATCTTGCCGGCCTCGGCCGCAGTCGCGCAGTTGCCGATTTCGTTGGTTCTGACAGTTCTCAATGTCAGCATCCTGACCACGCTTTACGGTGTTTTCGTCGAAGGACGGGAGCTGAGCTAAGCCTTGCAGCAATGCCTGTTATCGGTCATGTCGTCGGGCCATGACTGATTTTATGACCCGCGCCCGCGCCGCAGAGGCTGCGATGCGCACAGTTTTTGCGCCGACCCCGATGCAACGCAATGCGTTGTTGTCCGAGCGATTCGATGCAGACATCTGGCTGAAGCGCGAGGATTTGAGCCCGGTCCGATCCTATAAGATCCGGGGCGCGTTCAACGCGATGCGAAAGCTGCCCGACCAACCTGTGTTCGTCTGTGCAAGCGCCGGAAACCACGCGCAAGGTGTGGCGTTTATGTGCGCTCATTTCGGCGTGCGCGGTGTGATCTTTATGCCGGTGACGACACCAGATCAAAAAATACAGAAAACCCAAATGTTTGGCGGCAAGCATGTCGAAGTGCATCTGCAAGGCGACTACTTTGATGACACGCTGTCGGCGGCCCAGTCGTGGTGCGCAGAGCATGGCGGGCATTTTCTGTCGCCGTTCGATGATGAGGACGTGATTGAAGGGCAAGCAAGCCTGGGGGTGGAAATAGAACACCAATTGGGTCGTGCGCCGGATCGACTGGTTTTGCCGGTGGGCGGCGGCGGCATGGCGTCAGGTGTGGCAACTTGGTTCGGCCAGCGCAGTCAGAAAACCTTTGTCGAACCCGCAGGCGGTGCCTGTTTGCGGCGCGCATTAGAAGCTGGCGCCCCTGTGAAACTCGAGCGCGTCGACACGTTTGTGGATGGCGCGGCGGTCGGGCGGGTTGGTGATCGACCCTTTCACCGATTGTCGGATGTTGCGGCAAGCGATGTCTGCGTCATTGAAGAAGACCGTCTGTGCGTCACGATCCTCGAGATGTTGAATGTTGAAGGGATCGTGCTTGAACCGGCAGGTGCCTTGGCCGTGGCCGCGTTGCAAGACATTCGGGAAATCATCCGCGGCAAGACTGTTGTGTGTCTTGCATCGGGCGGCAACTTTGACTTTGAACGTTTGCCAGAGGTCAAAGAACGCGCTCAACGCTATTCCGGTGTCAAAAAATACTTTATCCTGCGGATGCCGCAGCGTCCCGGTGCCCTGAAAGACTTTCTTTCGATTCTGGGGCCGGAAGATGACATCGCGCGATTTGAGTATCTCAAGAAATCGGCGCGGAATTTTGGATCTGTTCTGATCGGCATCGAAACGGGTCACCCAGAAAACTTTGACCGGTTGTTGTCCGAACTAGACGCAGGTGGTTTCACCTATACGGACATTACGAATGACGAAACGCTGGCGCAGTTCATTCTGTGACCCGCAGTGTCAACTGGCGAGTTGGGTCGGCAGCTGTTCTAAAAACACTTGCTTACTGGCTTCGTAGCATTCTGATATCTCTGTCAAACTTACCGTGTCAGCTAGGTTCTTGCGCGATGCGCTTTCGCCATCCCGGCATAGGTTGCTCAGCTTACGGAAGCCCAGGCTCATCGCGCTGCCCTTCAAAAAATGCAAATCCTGTTCCAGCGTTTCCGGCGTCGGCATGTTGACCATTCTTGCCAGAACGGTGTCGACCTCTTCCAAGAAGATTTCAACCACTTCATCAAGTTCTTCGGCACCAACTTCGGATTGAAGCTGTTGTACGCGCTGCCAGTCGATCATTTTTTGGTTCACTCCTCGCACCGCAGGCATGATGTCCAACAGCCGTGAACAAGCAGTAAACCCTCGCCGTCAGGCTCGGACAATTTTATCATTTACTGCGCTTTAAACGCACCCATGCAACGGGTGATGCTATCACTGCAATTCCAGGCGCGAGACCCATTTGAAGCAAACGGCAGAAAAGCGCGATAGCGCCCCTGCAGACGCACAGGGCACCATTCAACGTGTGCTGATCGTGGATGACAGTCGCTTGCAGCGCAAGATCCTTTCCGGAGTGCTTTCGCGTTGGGGTTTCGAAATCGCGGAAGCCGGCAGCGCGGCCGAAGCGTTGGAACTCAGCAAAGAGAAAATGCCGGATCTGGTTGTCAGTGACTGGGTGATGCCAGGGATGAATGGGCTGGAATTCTGTCGCGCGTTTCGCGATCTGCCCGGTGACGCGTACGCCTATTTTATCTTGCTCACGTCCAAGAGTGAAAAAGACGAAGTTGTTCAGGGGCTTCACGCGGGCGCGGATGATTTTTTGACCAAGCCTGTCGACTCTGACGAATTACGCGCCCGGATTGCTGCGGGCGAGCGAATCCTTGTGATGCAGCGCGAGCTTTTCGAAAAAAACAAGGTGGTTTCGGAAACGCTGTCAGAGCTACAGGCGATCCATGACAGTATCGACAAGGATTTGAAGCAGGCGCAAAAGATACAGCAATCGCTGCTGCCGGAACTGACACGACAGTTTGACAATTCCCGCGTCAGTCTTCTGATGAAACCGTGCGGGCATATCGGCGGCGATCTTGTCGGAATGTTCTCTCCGGGCTCAAACCGCGTGGGCTTTTACAGTATCGATGTGTCGGGTCACGGGATCACATCAGCCATGATGACCGCGCGATTGGGCGGCTACTTTAGTGGCCGCTACTTTGAACAGAACGTCGCCATGGAGAAGCGGTTCAGTCGGTTTTACGCGCTGCGCCCCCCCGCCGAGGTTGCGCGCATCATGAACGATCGTCTCAACGCCGACAGTGGGATCGAGCAGTATTTCACAATGGTTTATGGGACCTGCGATTTGCGAAACGGTATCGTCAAAATGGTGCAGGCCGGTCACCCACATCCGCTTATTCTCAGGCAAAGTGGGGGGATGGAATTTTGCGGGCCCGGCGGCTTGCCCATCGGTCTATTGCCGGACGTCAGCTATGATCAGTTTGAAGTGCAGCTCGATCCCGGCGACAAGCTCTTGCTTTACTCGGACGGGTTCGTAGAAGCCGTTACAGACAGCGGCGAAATGCTTGGAGAGGAAGGGTTGATCGAACTTGTCAAAAGATGTGGTCCGAACCCGTCGGGCAAAGAGTTTTTGGATGACCTGTTCTGGCACCTCACCGAACGATTGAGCAGTTCGGAAACGTTAGACGATGATGTTTCGGCGACTCTCTTCGAATATGAAGAATTCACCTGATCCACGCTGCAAAATGGCGATCTCCGTCGTTCCCGAGCGATTCAACGGCCACGTCTGGCGGCAACCAAACGGTTTCGTGATCCGGTTCCGTAGGGGCCATAATCTGGAAAATCGGACGTGCAAAGAACACAACGCACAGCTTTTCTGCCCACAGGTCATATTCAGGCATAAAGGTGAAACGGCGAAACGCGCCTAATCTTCGAGGCTGTCCGATCCGCCACCCGGTTTCTTCCAGTACCTCGCGATGCAGCGCTTGAATTGGGGATTCGCCAGGATCGATGCCGCCGCCAGGCAGTTGGAGATCGGGCTCGGGCATGCGTTGAAGCGTCAGCAACAATTTACCATGGCGTGGCAGCACGGCGTAGGCGCCTGTTCTTTGGCGGTACTTTCGCGATGTCTGTGGTCGGGCCCCAAAACGTCGGATCATGGCAGCCCCCTTCAACACGGCTTGTCGCTATAATATAATGGCGGTATGCCAACCAATGGCGTGTAAGGAAACCCCATGACACTTGGATCGAAACTCGCGTGGGACGATACCGTCCTGCCTTTTCAGCTTGATGCTTCTGATATGCGCGGCCGAATTGCGCGGCTTGATGGCGTTCTGAGCGGTATTCTGAAACAACATGAATACCCGCCCCAAGTTGAAGCCCTGGTGGCCGAAATGGCGCTGTTGACCGCGTTGATTGGTCAGACGATCAAGTTGCGTTGGAAACTGTCGCTGCAGGTTCAGTCAAAGGGTGCAGTTCGGATGATAGCAACCGACTACTACGCCCCGCAGACCGACGGGGAAGCGGCGCAGATCCGGGCTTATGCAAGCTATGACAAGGACCGCCTCACAGATGGCCTGCCATTTGACCAGATCGGTGAAGGGTACTTTGCAATCCTGATTGACCAGGGAAGCGGAACCGCACCGTACCAAGGCATCACGCCGCTGACGGGTGGGTCTCTCAGCTCATGTGCAGAGGCTTACTTTGCCCAATCAGAACAATTGCCAACTCGGTTTTCGCTGAGTTTTGGTTTGTCTTCTGAACCTGGTGTTGCGGAACACTGGAGGGCCGGCGGAATCATGTTGCAACATATGCCAAAAGCATCGCCCTTTGCGGCAACGGCCGAAGGCACAGGCGATATCTTGCGGGCCAGCGATCTTGTGGATGGAGACGACGGTGAAAACTGGAACCGTGTGAACCATCTTCTGGATACGGTTGAAGACATGGAGCTGATTGGGCCCGCGGTGCCGCCGTTGGACTTGTTGGTGCGGCTTTTCCACGAAGAAAGCCCGCGTGTGTTTGATACACAAGCCGTGCGTTTTGGTTGCACCTGCTCCGAGGAGCGCGTGCGTCAGAGCCTGTCCATCTATTCAGCGCGGGATATCGAAAAGATGACGACAGACGACGGGCGGGTCACTGCAGATTGCCAGTTCTGTGGTGCGCATTACGACCTGGATCCAGCCACTGTTGGGTTCGAGGCCCAGAATGCCGACGGCAAGTAGCCCCTCTGACGACATAAGGCGCGATCTGCTCGCGGCGTTGGCCGTGCCGGGGCACCCGTCCTCGGATTTTGATCTGAACCCGGAGTACAAATTGCCCGCGGACCGCAAAGTGCGGCCCGCAGGCGTGTTGATCGCTGTGTCTGTGGCCACGGCCCAACCATCGATATTCCTGACAAAACGATCTTCAGCGTTGAAGCATCATCCCGGGCAGATTGCCTTTCCGGGTGGCAAACAAGATGAGTCGGACGCCTCTGTCGTGGCAGCTGCGTTGCGTGAGGCGAAGGAAGAAATTGGGCTTGCGCCGGAACATGTCACGGTTCTTGGTCAGCTGCCCAGCCATGAAACGGTCACGGGATTTGCTGTGACACCGGTTGTGGGCCTTTTGCAGTCGCCTTTCGAGCCTTTGGCCGAACCCGGCGAGGTTGAAGAAGTGTTTACCGTTCCGCTGGATCATGTGCGGGACATTCACCGCTATTCTGTGCAATCCAGAAGATGGCGTGGACATCGGCGCCGGTATTACACGGTGCCTTTCGGTCCATACTACGTTTGGGGTGCCACGGCCCGCATGTTGCGCGCCCTGGCCGCTCGATTGAACGAATGATCTGTGTGGACGGCGCCTGGCGGTCGCGCGCCGAGACACAGGCCGTCTTTTCTGCTTTGGCGGCTCCTGGCGCTCAGGTCCTTTTTGTTGGCGGTTGCGTCCGCAATGCTCTTTTGGGCGCGGCGGTGGAGGACATCGACATTGCAACCAACCTGCGACCGAAAGATGTGATCGCGGCGGCGCGCAAGGCGCACCTCGCCGTCGTACCGACCGGTATCGACCATGGAACCGTCACGGTTGTTTCAGGCGACGTTCCACACGAAGTCACCACGTTCCGGGCGGATATCAGAACCGATGGTCGCCACGCCGACGTTTCCTTTTCCGATCGCATTGACGTGGATGCTGCCCGACGGGATTTTACCATCAACGCATTGTACGCCGAACCCGATGGGACCGTCGTGGACCCACTGGGCGGGCTTCGGGATATTCAGGATCGGCGGTTGCGGTTCATTGGAAACGCCCAAGACCGGATACGTGAAGACTATTTGCGCAGTCTGCGCTATTTTCGGTTTTTTGCGTGGTACGCAGATCCCGGACGTGGACTGGATCCCGATGCGCTGGATGCCATCGCGCGGAACATTGATGGTTTGCATCAGCTGGCAAAAGAACGCGTCACATCAGAGCTTTTGAAGCTGCTGCGCGCCCGTGATCCCGCTGTTGCCGCGGCTGGCATGCAACAAACTGGAGTGCTGTCAAACCTGTTGCCGGGTGCGGATCCGGCGCTTTTGTTCCCTTTGCTTAGTCTGGAAGTGGAGTTGGGCATCGGTGCATCCGACATTCGGAGACTTGTCGCATTGATGCCCCACGGGGCTGATGCTGTTTTGCGCCTTAGCCGGGCCGAAGCGCGCAGCTACGCGCAGCTCGGCCAATTTATGACTCACATTGCCGGTGCAGCTGAATTGGGGTTTCGGATGGGCCGATCCATGGCGCAAGACACCGTGTTGCTGCGGAACGCGGCACTGTCGCACCCTATTTCGAAGGCGGACTGGGACAAGATTGCGTGGGGTTCAAAGCAGGTTTTGCCCGTTTCGGCAGCAGACCTTATGCCCCGATTTCACGGGCCAAAAATCGGTGAAGCCCTTGAAAAAATGACAAAAGAGTGGATCGCATCGGATTTTACACTGTCAAAGTCTGATCTGATCAATGCACTCGATTAGCACTTGCACAATTTGTTCACGTGACAGTTTGCGCATAACAGGCTAAACCGACACCACCATTACGGGAGGGTGCAGAATGTATCACAGACTAGGCGACAGCAACCGCTGATCATCCTGTCTGTCGGGGTGGTCAGCCAAGAAATTCCACCCAAATCTGCACACAAATGCTCAGCTTTCGGAGCGACCTCTCATGTTTCGGTATTTTGAAAATCTTGTAGACCCTTATTGCGACTATGAAGAAACGGATCGACCGCCTACGCGGTTGTGGCCCTTCATGCGCGACTACGCACGCCCGTTCACCAAGGTGTTCATTTGGACCTCGATCCTCTCGATTTTTGTCGCGGCCATCGAGGTTGGGCTGATTTACTACCTTGGCCGCGTTGTAGACGTTTTGTCTGGCGAGCCGGCAGAGGTATGGGACCGCTACGGGCTGGAGCTGATGATCATGGCCGGCTTCATCCTGTTCATAAGGCCGGTTGTACAGGGGCTTGATGTTGCCCTGCTCAACAACTCGGTGTTGCCGAACTTCGGAACCTTGATCCGTTGGCGGGCCCATAAACACGTATTGCGGCAGTCAGTGGGCTGGTTCGAAAATGACTTTGCGGGCCGCATTGCCAACCGGATCATGCAAACGCCACCGGCCGCGGGGGAAGTGGTTTTCCAGGTTTTTGACGCGATCTCATTCAGCCTGGCCTATCTGCTGGGCGCGGCAATTCTGCTTTCCACGTCTGATCCCAGGTTGCTCATTCCGCTGGTCATTTGGTTTGCATTCTACGCGGCTTTGACCGTGTGGACCGTGCGGCGCGTCGGACCGGCCTCTCAGGCGGCATCAGATGCAAGATCGACCGTCACAGGGCGTGTTGTTGACAGCTATACCAACATCCATTCGGTCAAGATGTTCGCGCACCATGACCGCGAGCTGGCCTACGCCAAGGAAGCGATTGATGAAACCCGTCGCACATTCCAGGCTGAGATGCGCATTTTTACCATTATGGATGTCTCGTTGGTTTTTTTGAACGGTCTTTTGATCGTCGGCGTGGTCGGCTGGGCTGTCACTCTTTGGTTCAACGGGCAAACGTCCGCTGGGGCTGTGGCGGCAGCTACGGCGCTGACCTTGCGGCTGAATGCGATGACCGGGTGGATCATGTGGGCGTTGACATCGTTCTTTCGCGAACTGGGTGTGGTCGCCGAAGGCATGCAAACGATCGCTCAGCCTATCACGCTGGTCGACGAAGCCGATGCAAAGCCGCTGGAATTCAAAAATGGCCAGATCGATATTCGTGACTTGCGGCACCACTACGGACGTGCCAGCGGCGGCTTAGACGGCATCAACCTGACCATTCAGCCTGGCGAAAAAATCGGGTTGATCGGGCGATCCGGTGCGGGCAAATCCACGCTCGTCAAGTTGCTACTGCGCTTCTATGACGCCGAGCAGGGTGAGATTCTGATCGATGGCCAGAACGTGTCAAAGGTCACGCAGGACAGTCTGCGCGAGAAAATTGGCATGGTGCAGCAGGACAGCTCGCTGATGCATCGGTCGATCCGCGACAACATGTTGTACGGCCAACCCACTGCAACAGAAGCAGAAATTATCGATGCTGCAAAGAAAGCAGAGGCGCACGAGTTCATTCTTGATCTTGTCGATCCCAACGGAAAGCGCGGCTATGACGCGCATGTAGGCGAACGCGGGGTGAAGTTGAGTGGCGGTCAGCGCCAAAGGGTTACACTGGCACGGGTCATTCTGAAGAATGCTCCAATCCTGATGCTGGACGAAGCGACCAGTGCCTTGGATAGCGAGGTTGAAGCCTCGATTCAGAAAACCTTGTACGGGATGATGCAGGGCAAGACCGTGATCGCGATCGCCCACCGCTTGTCAACGATTGCCCAGATGGACCGGATCCTTGTGATGGATGCCGGAAAAATCGTTGAAGAAGGCACGCATGCCGCGCTTTTGGTAAAGGGCGGCTTATATTCTCAGTTCTGGGCGCGTCAATCTGGCGGGTTCCTAAATCCTGAGGCTGCCGAATGAGCATCAAAGCATGGTTTGACGCGTTTCAACCTTCGGAAGGACCGCCGCCTCAAACACTCGGCCCCTTCATGCTTTGGTGTTTGTCTGGGTCTTGGAAGATCCTGTGGCTCGCTGCTTTCTTCTCTGCCACGGCAGGCGCGATGGAGGCAGGCACAGCCTATATTCTGGGCGCTGTGATCGATCACGCATCTTCGACGGGGCCTGAAAAGTTTTTCGCGCCGGAGCATCTTGGGCTGGTCGTTGGCGCTGTGGTCTTTTTCCTCGTTGCCCGGCCAATTCTTTTTGGATTATCCGCGGCGTCGAACTCGATCTTGGTGCAGCCCAACGTCAACCCGCTGGTCTTGTCCCGGCTGCATCGTTGGACTTTGGGTCAGTCGGTCACCTTCTTTGATAATGATTTTGCCGGGCGGATCGCCCAAAAGCAGATGCAAGCGGCCCGCGCCGTCACGGACGTGGTGTCGGAGTGCATCAACGTCGTCGCATTTGCGCTCGCGTCATTGTTCGGTTCATTGATCTTGTTGACAACAATTGATGCGAGGATCACCGCCGTTTTCCTGCTTTGGCTTATCGGTTACTTCACACTGATTGGCTGGTTCCTGCCGCGAATCCGCAAGCGGTCCGCCGGCCGTGCCTCGGCCAGAGCCCTGGTGTCGGGGCAGGTGGTGGACACGATCACCAATATCAAAACGGTAAAGCTGTTTGCGCATGCTGATCATGAAGATCAGGCGGCGCTGGGCGCTATGGATCATTTTCGCGACCAGGCGTTCCACTTTGGCTACCTCGCCGCGTCTTTCCGGCTGTGTCTGATGACCCTTGCTGGCCTTCTTCCCGTGTTGCTGATGGGGGGCGCGGTGTTGATGTGGCAAAATGGTACGGCGACCTCTGGTGACATCGTGGCCGCGGGGGCAGTTTCGATCCGGATTGCACAAATGACAGGCTGGGTCAGCTTTACGCTGATGGCGATCTACTCGAATGTGGGCGAGATCGAAGATGGCATGCATACGCTGACACCGCGCATCCGGTTAGAGGATGCCCCCGATGTGCCCGCCTTGACCG
>CAWUIW010000071.1:0-12882 GCA_963922515.1 uncultured Rhodobacterales bacterium
ATGCTTTCGACACCACATGCGATCACAACCTGTGCCTCGCCGCATCGAACGGCGTTTTTTTTTTATTGATAGGGATACAACCGTGATCTACACAGTCGGTTGATCGTGGCTCCAGGCACCGTATCGGGTAACCCGGCCAACAAAGCGGCCATTCGCGCGACATTCCTGTTGTCTTCTCCGGCCTGGTTGGCGCAACCGGCTAACACCTCGTCCACTACCAATCCTGGTGCGGTATCGACCACAGCGCGAATGGCATGCGCCAGCAAATCATCCGGTCGCACTGTGGACAATGCGCCGCCATATCGCCCAATCGGTGTTCGCAGGCCTTGGCACAAATACGCGTGTTTCATGCGTCTTCCTCAAAATGTTGGCCACGTACCTCGCGGCTCAGACCCCGGAACAAGGCCACGGTGCGGCCGTCGCCACCCGTCACCTTGACGTCAAACACACTCGATCGACCCGATGTGCCGGCTTCTTTGGCGACGGCCCGTAACTCTTCGCCCAACTCGCCGGGTGACAGGAAGTTGATGTTCACGTCCTGAGCGACCGCCACGCGATTGTAACTGTTGCACGCAAACGCAAACGCGCTGTCGGCCAATGTAAAGATGAAGCCGCCGTGACAAATGCCGTGACCTTGAAGGTGATGCTTTTGGATGGTCATCGACAGCGTCGCGGTCCCGGGTCCCACGGCATCCAGCGACAAGCCTAGCCATTTGGATGCATGGTCCGAGGCCCACATAGCGGCCGCACTTTTTTCGGCGCGTTCGTCTGGCGTCATCGGGTCCTCCCTGCGCAGAGGTGAACACAAAACCGACCGTTCGGTCAATAGTGTTGCAATTGAGACCAGCTGTGGTCACACTGGAAGCGGACCGCGTAGGGAGGACGCAATGCTTCAACCAGCCAGTTACGCTCTGGGGAGATGGATTGCGCCCGGTCCAGAGGCGCGGCATGTTTACAGCCCCATTGATGGTGCACAATCGGCTTTGGCAGGTGGTGCGCAGCTTGAAACAAGCGCCATGCTGGACTGGGCGCGCGATGTGGGCGGACCGGCGCTGCGCAAGATGGGGTTCCACGATCGGGCCCGCTTGGTGAAATCGGTGGCGCAGTACATCGATGGCCGCAAGGAAGAGCTTTACGCGCTGAACCCGCTCACAGGGGCAACCCGCAAAGATGGAGCGATCGATATCGACGGGGGCATTGGCACCATGTTTGTCATGGCGTCGAAAGCCCGCCGTGAAATGCCGGATGGCCAAGTCTATCTGGATGGGCCAATGGACATGCTGTCACGGTCCGGCAGCTTTGTCGGGCGGCATATTGCAGTGCCCATGACGGGTGTGGCCGTTCAAATCAACGCGTTCAATTTTCCAGTTTGGGGCATGCTGGAAAAGCTCGCGCCAGCCTTGATCGCGGGCATGCCCGTTATTGTAAAGCCAGCCACGCAGACCTGCTTCCTGACAGAGGCATGCTTTCGCATGATCGTGGACAGCGGAATCCTCCCTGATGGCGCCGTGCAACTGATTGTGGGCGGCATCGGCGACATGCTGAACCAACTGGGGCCACAGGATGTGGTCAGCTTTACCGGTTCCGCGGCTACCGCAAATGCGTTGCGACAGACCCCGGGGCTGATCCGCAACTCGGTGCGGTTTCATTCAGAGCAAGATAGCTTGAACGCGACCATTCTGGGCGACGACGTGACGCCAGGATCGACCCTGTTTGCTCGCTTCGTTTCCGAAGTTGTATCCGAAATGACCGTCAAGGCTGGTCAAAAATGTACCGCTATCCGGCGGATCATCGTGCCCGATCACGTGCTTGATCCCGTGTCGCAGGCGCTTTCGGCACGCCTTGCCACGGTACGACTGGGTGATCCATCGCAAGCCGACACACAGATGGGTCCTGTCGCATCGGCCGCCCAACAACAAGATGTGCTGGACTGTGTTGCCCGTTTGCAGGCAGAGGCTGCTTTGGTGTTTGGCGGCCCGGATGCACTTGACATGCCGGATCATCCAAATGGCGCCTTTGTTGCGCCAACCCTATTGGCCTGTGGCGACGCAGACGCAGCTACGTTGGTCCATTCCGTTGAAGCGTTCGGGCCTGTTGCCACATTGGTGCCGGCACGAGACCGGGAGCACGGTGCATCCCTCGCCAATCGCGGGGGCGGGTCACTTGTGACGTCTCTCTTCACCGACGAGACGGCCGTAGCCCGGGATACGGTTGCGCATATCGCGCCGTGGAATGGGCGCGTCTACATCAACTCTTCGGAAAGTCTGGCCGAAAGCACCGGGCATGGTGCGCCGTTGCCTCACATGATCCATGGAGGACCCGGCAGAGCCGGCGGCGGTGAAGAGCTGGGCGGGCTACGCGGTATCTTGCACTACATGCACCGGTCTGCCGTTCAAGGATCGCCGGACATGCTGTCAGCGATCAGCGGTGAGTGGGTCCGCGGCGCCTCCAGAAGCACGGGTCCGGCCCACCCATTCCAGCGTACGTTTGACGAGATTGTCATCGGCGAAAGCATTCACACCTCGGCGCGCACCATTTCTTTAGACGACGTCGAGCACTTTGCGCATTTCACGGGCGACACGTTCTATGCGCATATGGATGAAGATGCGGCATCGGCCAACCCGTTCTTTCCTGGCCGTGTCGCGCACGGATATCTGCTCTTGTCGTTTGCGGCCGGATTGTTCGTGAATCCGGACCCGGGGCCTGTGTTGGCCAATACCGGGCTGGATAACTTGCGGTTCCAAAAACCTGTTGAGCCGGGCCATGCAGTTTCAGCTTGCCTGACGGTGATGCGAAAAACCCGGCGCACAGCGACCTATGGTGAAATCGCTTGGCATGTGGAGTTGATCAATCAGGACGCAGAAACCGTCGCCGAATATGATCTTTTGACCATGGTGTCTTATGCGCGCTAAACGCGTGTGATGGATCCGCTTGCCCCGTTAGTCTCGTCATTGAAAGCTGATGGCCGATTGCGCGTGTGGTCTTTGGTCATCACGGTGTTTGGCGACTTGGTTCAGCACCGAGGTGGCCAGATATCAACCGCCCGATTGGGCCCGCTTTTGGCCAGAATTGGGATCGAGTCCGGCGCGTTGCGCACCGCCCTGTCCCGTTTGTCGCATGACGGGTGGGTCGAACGCGAACGGTCCGGTCGGTTTGCGGACTATCGTTTGAGCGCAACGGGCATCAATCGGTTCGGACCCGCGACGCAAAAGATCTACGCGCCGGATCGGCCCGTCAACATCGATGATTGGGCGCTTGGCGTCACGTTGGGCCCGGACCAATCTCGCAGTGTACAGCTGGTACCGGCGTCAGAGATTTCGAACGAGGCGGATTGTGTCGTCGTTGGCCGGCTTGAACGGCTGTCGCCAGCTTTTCGCCTGTCATTGATGGACCCAAATCACCTCGACAGTTTGCGCGCATTGAACCGTGACGTGGCCGGATTGAAGGGCGCAGAGCTGGAGGGCATCGATGCCGCCGCGGCGCGGTTGCTGCTGATACACCGCTGGCGCCGGATTGTTCTGCGGTATCCGGACGTTCCAGCCGCATTGCTGCCACCTGACGTGATGGCCGGACCACCGCGCGCACAAGTCGCGCGGGTCTATCACAGCCTTTCGCCAGAGACCGAAGCCTGGTTGGATCGCTCCAGCGGTGAAATGCCGGCTATGCCAGCAGCAGATGTAAGCTTTGCCAACCGTTTTGCGGCCGCTAATGCTTGATTTGCGATCAGAATGGGGCAAGTCTGAACCATGACATTTCATCAGACGCCGTCTTTCCCGCAAGCGCCAGTTCCACAGCAAGTCGCGTTTGATCGTCGTGAACTTGGTTTCATCCTGTCTGTTTATGGGAGAATGGTTGCCGCAGGCGAATGGCGCGATTACGGCATATCCAGCCTGCGTGACATGGCCGTGTTTTCGGTTTTTCGCAGAACTGCTGAGCATCCGCTGTACCGGATCGAAAAGCATCCGAAACTGCGAAATCGGCAAGGACAATACGCCGTTGTCGGTATGGATGGTCAAATTCTGAAACGCGGCCACGATCTGAAGACTGTGCTGCGCGTTCTGGAACGAAAACTGATCCGCGCCGTTGACTAAAGCCGCCTGATCGTGGTGATTTCGCCGAACTCACCTTGGGCGATCCGTTGTCTTGCCGTTGTTAGGGGTTCGCTGGCCACCGCCATATGAAACGCGTTGGCGTGCAGCAACATCGTCTCTGATTGCATCATCCCGATATGACCACGCCAACAGACCAGATCGCCCCGCTGCAATGAGGATAGGTCAGAAACCGGTGTGCCAAGCAATGCCTGCAGGTCGCTGTCCCGGGGAAAGCCAAGGCCAGCGCTGACCATGGCCAAAACCACCAAACCCGAGCAGTCGATACCGGCCCCGGTGTTTCCACCCCACAGGTAAGGTACGTTCAAAAAGCGCTCGGCGACCGCGACTGGATCAGACGCCGTCAGCTCGACCGGGGTCACATGCTGCATCGGAACATACCCCCCTGTTTCGAGCTGAGCGAAGTTGTCCCGGGTCCGCGCCACACAAAGAGCAGAGCCAAAAGCCAAAGCGTGCTTTTCTGCGGATTTAATGTCGGGTGCGGAATAAACGTGGCTGAGTGGTTGGATTACCCGGTGGGTCGCCTCTTTGGGTGCATCAAGATCGACTGCGCGCAGGTAGCCTACGTAACCATCGGACGGATCAAAACCGAAAGCCCACCCGGCGTGGATGTCCAGAACGATAAATGCATGTCCGAACATCATTTGCTTGTCACGGTTGCCGTTTGGCGCGTTCAACAAATCAGCCCACGGAGCTTTGATCCGCATGCGTGTACCATCTGTAAAGTGGGGCGCGGTCGTCTGCCCTTCGAGGGCGCGATGGGCCACTCGCGCATTTGCTGCGAAAAATCGGCGGTCTTTCATAGGTCGAGCAGTGCGGGAAGCGCCTGCAGCAGCGCGCGGGCCCCTTGGCCAACGCCGCCTTTGGGTCGGGCTGGAGCAGCACTGGGCTGCCAGCCATAAATGTCGAAATGCATGTAAGGCGCGCGGTCGACAAACCGTTTGAGAAACAGTGCTGCGGTAATGGACCCTGCAAACCCGCCTTTCGGCGCGTTGTCCAAATTGGCAATACCCGGTTCGATCATGGGTTCGTACGGTGCGTGGAAGGGCATGCGCCAAACCGGATCTGCCACGTCTTGGCTGGCATTGGCTAAGGCCCGCGCGGCAGCGTCATCGTCGCAATAAAACGGCGCAAGGTCGGGGCCCACGGCCACGCGCGCCGCACCCGTCAACGTGGCCATGCTGACAATCAGGTCTGCTGCATCTTCGTCTGCGTAGGACAACGCATCTGCCAGCACCAACCGGCCTTCGGCATCGGTGTTGTTGATTTCAACCGTCAGGCCTTTGCGCGATGTCAGGATATCCTGTGGTCGGAACGCGTTGCCCGAAATCGAATTTTCAACGGCAGGTATCAAAACACGCAATTGTATTGGCAGTTTGAGCGCCATGATCATATGCGCCAAACCCAGCACGGTGGCCGCGCCGCCCATGTCCTTTTTCATCAGCGCCATAGAGCTTCCGGGCTTGATGTTCAGCCCGCCAGTATCAAAGCAAACCCCTTTACCGACCAGAGTGAGTTTTGGTCCCGATGATCCATAGCGCAACTCGATCAGTCTGGGCGTACCTTCGGCCGCGCGGCCAACCGCATGGATCATTGGAAAATTGGCCGTTAGCAAATCCGGACCAACCCAGCTTGTCACGCTGGCCTTGTGACGGTCTGCAAGATCGCGCATCGCCTGCTCCAGGTTTGCGGGGCCCATATCGGATGCTGGCGTATTGATCAGGTCGCGTGTCAACACTTCGCCTGTTGCGATTGCTTCGATCCGACGGGCATCGCCAACATCTGGCGCTATCAAGTGCCGGTTGCCCTGTTTGGCAGTCACGTATTTCCGGAATGCATAGTTGGATAACAGCCAGCCCAAAGCTTCGGTTTCCATTTCGGACTCTGACAGGTTGGCAACCAAACGATACGTGCCGTCTGGCAAACCAACCGCGGCCTTCGACAAAATGAACCGCGTTCGCGCCCGCTGCGCGTCGGTGCCATACCCCAGCAAGCCGAACGCGGGGGGCCCGTCTTCTCCGGGAACCAGCAAGGCCTCGCCTTCGCCCCCCGAAAAACCGTTCGCGGCTATCCACGCGCTGGCAAAGCCGGACTGTTTTGCGCTGAAATCTGTCACCTCTTCCGGGCGCAAGACGTGCAACGGCAATGCCTTGGAGGCTGGATCTGCGAAGGAAAAAGACATGCTTGGCACTCACCGTTTGGGATCGGCCTAACACTAGACGGATGGCGGCTGCCCGCAAGATGCGGCTAGACCGAAAGGTCCTGTAAATCCCACACGGCGCACAATGAGCGTTCGCCCACACGCAACAAACGAGCAAATGTGGCGGCCGTTGCGACGTTGTCTTGCTTCTGCAACTGTGCGTTAACGTCGCGAGCGACGCATGCCAGCGTTTGCATGCCCACCTGTTCGGCGACTGCCACAATACCGCGCATCGATTTGCGCAACGTGACCAAATCCTTGTCCCGCCAGTTTTGCTCACAGTTCGACAGTCGCACGGCCAAGTCTTCGGTCGCACGGCAAACCACGTCTTCGGCAGCGACCTCGCCCAACTGCCGGTACAACGTGCCAAGTTTCTCTGCATCGACCCGAGCCGACGCAACGAGGTTCAACGAAACAATGTCGCCCACCACTTTCACCACATGTCAGCGCCCCCACGCTGGGCAACAGATTTGCGTGTAACCCGTTTCCAAAAGGTTGCTTCGCTCATGCGATGCATTTCGAATTTTCAATGAAACCTCTTCATCTTGGAGGATCGGTGTCATGGGCAACTAGAACACAGAAAAAATGGAATTTTCTCTTTCTGACCTTTTTTGTCTGGAAAAGAAACCTACTTTGGACGAAACCAATTTCGGGTGCGCAATGGATCAGATTTTATCCTTGGCGGCGGATAACATTCTGTCGCCCATAATCTTGAGTTTTTTGCTTGGTGTCGCGGCAGCAATGGCTCGATCTGACCTGAGCATTCCGGAAGCCGCCGCAAAGGCGCTGTCGATCTACCTGTTGTTCGCGATTGGGTTCAAAGGTGGCGTCAGCGTGGCGGCGCATGGTGTAGATGGCACGCTTGCGCTGTCTCTTCTCGGTGGGGTTGTCTTGTCCTTTGGACTGCCGATCGTGGCGTTCGCTCTATTAAACACACTGACCAACCTGGATCGTACAAATGCGGGCGCTGTCGCCGCGCACTACGGGTCCATCTCGATTGTGACCTTTGTCGCCGGCACGTCGGTGCTGCAATCGGCAGGTATCGCGTATGACGGTTACATGGTCGCCGTGGCCGCCGCCATGGAGGCCCCGGCCATTTTGTCGGCCCTTTGGCTAATGTCGCGCGGTGGCGGCGATCAAAGGGAAATGGACAGCGATCTGTGGCGCGAAATTTTGCTGAACGGGTCGATCGTGCTGCTCGTGGGGTCCTTCCTGATCGGCTGGGCAACCGGCGAAGAAGGTATGGCAATGATTGACAGTTTCATTGTTGCCCCTTTCCAGGGCGTTCTGTGCCTGTTCCTGCTGGATATGGGGTTGGTCGCCGGGCGGGGTTTGCGCCGTGGCGGCGCGGTTTTGCACCCGGGCGTCTTGGTGTTCGGGCTGCTCATGCCGTTGATCGGTGCTGCGTTCGGCCTTGGGGTGGGTCTGCTTTTGGGTCTTGGAACTGGCAGCGTGGTCCTGTTCATGGTCCTGTCCGCTTCGGCCTCTTACATCGCTGTTCCGGCCGCCATGCGCGTGGCCTTGCCTGAAGCCGATCCATCCATCTACCTCACTTTGTCGCTTGGCGTGACGTTTCCGTTTAACCTGACGCTGGGCATCCCGCTGTACCTTGCGGTTGCTTCCGCTGTGACAGGAGTTTGAGACGATGAAAACCCATGCCGCAAAACGCGTGGAAATCACAATTGAAGCGATCATGTCCCGGCGATTGACCGATGCGATCACCGAGGCCGGAGTGACCGGATACACGATTCTCCCGGTTTTGGGCGGGTCGGGTCGATCCGGCAAATGGGATCGCGAAGGTCAGGTCTCGCGCGCCAACGGTATGGTTCAGGTGATTTGCATCATCCGCCCCGAAGGTGTGGACGGCCTGTTGGAAGCAGCGTTCGCGGTTGTGGAGCGTCACATAGGGGTGGTGTCGGTCACCGATTGCGAGGTTTTGCGGGCTGAAAGGTTCTGAATGGCCTTAGTCGCGGCGGCGCCCCAACCTGCTTTTGAGTTGGGCAGACGGGTAACCCAGCACGCCGCACCGGCAGATTTCCACGTGACTGTGGTTGTCACACACGAACAAAGCATTGTCCTTAGGCTTGAGATAGTACCCGCGACCAGCCATTTTTGTGGCAAGGTCATCCCAATCCTGGGCGCTTTCAAAAACCGTGGCCAGATGCGTCCGAAGCAAAGCGGTCATTTCGGAATCAATCTGCCGCTGGATGCGCTGTGATGCCCAGGCAGACTGGGCAAGCGGGTCCGTTGGTTTGGCATCGTCATCCGTATTTGCGTGCAACATTCAAATGGGCTCCCAAAAACGACTTGCCAGTTTGCCAACCCCCACGCCGGAGGTTGAACTGCGCCCAAAAAACGGCGCGTTGTCACAAAAAAATGCGGTGCGCCAGAACCCCGGCGACTCACAAAGCACTACCCGTATTTCTGCAATGCAAAAAGCATCGCAGGCTTAGATGTCAGAAAGATAAAGGGATCAGCTGTTTCAAACGAATTAACGCCCGCAAATTAATCGCGGGCGCTTCAGAGCATTGGCCGATTTGCACGAGCTTGGACGGAGATATGGTCAGCCTTTTTTCAGCTCGCGAGCGCCGAGCGTTTCGGCGATTTGCACAGCGTTCAAAGCCGCGCCTTTCCGCAGATTGTCGCTGACGCACCACAGGTTGATCCCGTTATCGATTGTGCTGTCCTGGCGGATGCGGCTGATGAAGGTGGCATAATCGCCGACACATTCAACGGGGGTGACGTAGCCGCCATCCTCGCGCTTATCGATCACCATGATGCCCGGCGCCTGTTGCAAGATATCGCGCGCTTCGTCTTCATCCAGAAAGTCCTCGAACTCGATATTCACCGCTTCAGAGTGACCAACGTAAACGGGAACCCGGACACAGGTCGCCGTAACCTTGATCGCCGGATCAACGATTTTCTTGGTTTCGGCGACCATTTTCCATTCTTCCTTGGTCGACCCATCTTCCATGAACTTGTCGATATGCGGGATCACGTTGAACGCGATCTGCTTTTGAAACTTCTTCGGTGCCACATCCTGCGTTGGATTGTAGATCGCCTTGGTCTGGTCCCAAAGCTCGTCCATACCCTCTTTTCCGGCGCCCGATACCGATTGGTACGTGCTGACGACGACTCGCTTGATCCGCGCACGATCATGCAGCGGCTTCAACGCCACAACCATTTGCGCGGTCGAGCAGTTCGGGTTGGCGATGATGTTCTTCTTGGAATAGCCCGCGATAGCATCGGCATTCACTTCCGGAACGATCAACGGAACGTCCGGGTCGTAACGGTACAGCGAGCTGTTGTCGATGACGACGCATCCGGCAGCGGCGGCCTTGGTAGCATACATCTTTGTCGCGTCAGAGCCGATCGCGAAAAGCGCGATGTCCCATCCGCTAAAGTCGAACGTATCCAGATCCTGTGTCTTCAGCGTCTTGTCGCCAAAGCTGACCTCTGTACCCAGCGATTTTCGGCTGGCCAGGACGGCCAGTTCTTCAACCGGGAACTGGCGCTCCGCCAGAATGTTCAGCATTTCGCGGCCCACATTGCCTGTGGCGCCGGCGACGACGACGCGATAACCCATTTGTCATTCTCCACATGAAGTGCGGGGGCTATCTATAGGCAACGGCGCGCCGATGAAAGGCCGTCTGTTGATTTTGTGCAGGTGTGCGATCTTGGCCGATTTTTATGAACTTTTACCGCCGCATCCGGAATTCAATGATCTGGCGGATGATGCGATCTATTCTGATCTTCCGTCAGACTGGTGGGTCGGCACGACCGATATCGTTGATTCGAGCGCCGAGATTGCGGCCGGCCGATACAAAACGGTCAATATGGTTGGCGCAGCCGTCATCTCCGCGGTGATGAATGCCATTGACCGGCGACCATTTCCGTATGTGTTTGGCGGGGACGGTGCCGGGTTTGCCGTTGCGCCCGACTGCGCGGACGTTGCCCGGCAAGCGATTGCGGCCGTGCGAACATGGGCTTTGGCCGAATACAATATTCGGTTGCGGGGGGCCTTGGTGCCCGTTGCTGACGTAAGCGCCGCGGGTCACCGCGTGACGGTCGCGCGCTTTCAAGCTTCACGGGCCGCAAACTACGCGATGTTCTCTGGGGGCGGCATGGCGTGGGTCGAACAACAGATGAAACGCGGGGTACTGGATGTTCCCGCCGCTCCAAAGGGCACCTGGCCGGATCTGTCCGGACTCAGTTGCCGATGGGCACATATGACGTCGCGCAATGGAACAATCTTGTCTCTTGTGATCATACCGTCTGCGGATGCCGACCCGGCGTTGGTGGCCGAAACGATGCGCGGTGTCCTGTCATTGACCGAGCCATTGGAACGCGGTGGCCACCCGGTTCCGGCCGAAGGTCCGGGCACCGGCTGGCAACCGGGAAGCGCGGATATCGAAGCACATGTGGCCCGCGCGGGGGGCTCATTGCAAAAGGCAAAGCGCCAAGTTGTGCTGGAAACACTGCTGGCTTGGGTGTTTCTGAAGACAAACATCAAGCTGGGCGGCTTTGACCCTCGGACGTATCGTCGCGAAGTCGGCGAGAACGCCGATTTCAGGAAGTTTGACGATGGTCTGAAAATGACCATCGATTGTGATGTCGACACACGCAGGCGGCTAGAGGCATTTTTGGACGCCGCCCAAGAGGCAGGGATACTGCGATACGGCATCTGGGCACAGGATCAGGCAATGATGACGTGTATTGTCCCATCAGCACTATCCGACGACCACGTGCACTTTGTGGACGGGGCCGGCGGCGGCTACACGCAGGCGGCTTTGCAACTCAAAGGCTAGCGGTGCCTAGTCGGTCCATTTGTTCAAAGCGCTGCGTGCGGTTTTCAACATCATCAACAGGTCAATTCCAACCGCAACGAACCGGGCGCCCGCGCCAAAATAGTCTGCGATCACTTTGTCCTCGGTGGAGATAATCCCGGGCGCTTTGCCGGTTGCCTCCACGGCGCGCAATGCGTCCAGTACCCGTGCGTGCATGTCCGGATCCGATGGACTGGCCCCGAAATCGGCGGACAGGTCCGCAGGCCCGATGAAAACGCCATCGACACCTTCGACTTGGGCGATTTCTTCCAACGCGTTTAACCCGGCGCGGGTTTCCACCTGAACCAGCAAACACATCTGGTCATCTGCCGTGGCCACATAATCGTCAAAACCCGAGTATCCCGATGCCCGCGCTAGCGCAGCGCCGACCCCGCGCCTGCCTGCCGGGGGATATCGCATTGCTTGCACGAGTTCTCTTGCATGGTCGGCGCTTTCGACCATAGGGACCAAAATGGTTTGCACCCCAAGATCAAGCACCTGCTTGATCAGCCATGTCTCGCCAATCGGCAGTCGCACGACAGGGGCGCTTTGGCTGCCTTCAAGCGCGATGACCTGGTCGCGGATCGATCGTATGTCGTTCGGCGCATGCTCGCCATCGATCAAAAGCCAGTCAAATCCGACCGTTCCCATCATGTGCGCGGCGTATCCATCCGTCAGCCCAAGCCAGCATCCAATCAGTTTCTCTCCGGCCAACAAGCGCTTTTTGAATTCATTGCACGGGGCAGGCATAGGGTGGCTCCTTCAGTCAAATGCGATCTGGACACGCCCCAACACTCCGAAATCCCCAAGAATCTGCGAACCGGATGGGCATTCTACCGGGCGAATGAAAGATCCAGACAAAATGATGTCACCCGTGTCAATTTGTTGTTCGTAGCCGGACAGGCGTTGGGCCAGCCATTGGACGGCAACAACCGGATCGTTCAATACCCCTGCGCCCAGACCGGTTTCCTCGATCACGCCATCGCGCGATACAATAGCCCCGACCCATCGCAAATCTACTGCGCGAGGATCGTGCTGCTCTGAACCTAAAACAATGCCAGCATTGGCCGCGTTGTCGCTGATGGTGTCGGTCACCAGACGCGCTTGCCCGGTATCGGGATCCTGCCGCACGATGCGGGTGTCGAGGATCTCCAACGCAGGTGTCACGTAAGCGGTTGCGTCCAGCACATCGGTGCGGGTCGCGTTTCCACTCACGGGAGAGGCCATGACAAAGGCGATTTCGGCCTCGACCCTTGGCTGGATGTATCGCCCTTTCGGAACGCTTGAACCGGTTGTGAACATCATGTCGTCCAACAGCATACCGCTGTCTGGTGTCTCGATCTTCAAGGCGTCTTGCATGGCGCGGCTTGTCAGCCCGATTTTCCAACCGATCTTGTGGCGCCCTGCGGCCAATTTCAATTCGAGCAGTCTTGATTGCACGGTATACGCATCATCCAATGTCATACCGGGATAACGCAGGGACAGCAGCCCGATTTGTTGGCCAAGGTGGTCGGCGGCAAACAAGGCCTGTGCAGCGGCTTCTATATCGTCCGGCGTCATCATTCGTCGGCTACAGTGTTGCGCAGGCTGCCAATGCCTTCTGCGGTTACCACAACCTCGTCACCCGGTTTGAGGTATCGTGGCGGGTCAAACCGTGCACCGGCACCTGTGGGTGTGCCTGTGACCAGGATATCGCCAGGTACCAATGTGGTGAATGTTGAAATGTAAGCGATTTGTTTGCGGATCG
>CAWUIW010000072.1:0-12852 GCA_963922515.1 uncultured Rhodobacterales bacterium
CCGCCATGCCCAATGGTTCGACGAATATGTAACTAGTTTCAAGAAAATCTTGACTCAAAGAGAACACCCATAGTGTAACTAGTTTCATCTAGTCGTGGGGGCGGCGTGTTTGACCGTGTGATCCATCGAGAGTTCAGCAATGTCGGCTTCCAAGGGCGGCGCCGCTTCCCGGGAGTACCGGTTAAGCCTGCGGCGCTGCGTCGGTACCTTTCGCCACGCAGTGCATTGCGGCTCGACCTGAAAGCAGGAGACATTCTTTCGGTGCAAGCCCATGGCGGCGAAGCACCCGCAACCATTACAGCCTTTGACGAACGCGGCAAACCCGCGTTGGGGCGTCTTGGGTTGAGTGCAAATGCCAGCGTAACCCTGACCGACTTTGACAGCGCGGAATTGATAGGGTGGGCCACTGGCCAAGGTGGCGACATCGGACAAACGATTGCTGCAGCGAAGCACGGCATCGAAGATCTGTTGGTTCTCACGGCACAGTCTGCATGTACCGCATGGGTGCTGATGCCAATCGCGGTGCAAAATCTCGTCACGGGGGGCGGACATGGCGTTCTTGAAGTATCCGTCAAAACCGCGTCGCGCGGCTCCCATAGGGACCTGCCTCTGCCATTGGGAGAAATCCGGGAAGAATTCACCGTGTCAAAAGGCACGGCCAGCGCCTATCAGGTCGAGCCGGGCGAATTCATCCAGATCATCGATGTCGAAGGACAGCAGTGTTCAGATTTCACCGCATTGCGCCATCAGCCCCTAGAGAGCGGGCACGAATTGGCTGTCGACGGTACGGTCACGCGCTCGATGGTGCGCGGCGCTTATCCTGGCCCCGGCTTGCTCGACAAATTCTATGATGGTGATCTGGGTCCGATGTTGCGGGTCGTTCAGGACACCTGCGGTCGGCATGACACATTCGGGGTTGCCTGCACAGCGCGCGGTTACGAAGACCGCGGTTTTCCGGGGCACCTGAACTGCTCTGACAACATATCTGAGGTTCTTGAACCATTTGGCGTGAAGCGCCGCGCCGCTTGGCCGGCGGTGAACTTTTTCTGGAACACTTGGGTCGACGCGCATTCGCACCAGCTGATGACGGAAGAAAGCTACTCGCGACCTGGCGATTATGTTGTCATGCAAGCCTTGGATCGCCTTGTCTGCGCCAGCACAGCCTGTCCGGACGACATTGATCCGATCAACGGGTGGAACCCGACGGACGTACATGTGCGGATATACCGTTCGGAATCCACCATCCGGCGTGCGGTGGCCTACCGCGACAAGGAGGATGCGCCAATGTCCATAAGCGAGGAAAGCGCATTCCATCCAGCAACTTCAAAGCTGACTACACAGTTCGCACCAGCGCGTGATGTCTGGACCCCGGTTGCCTTTCCCGCAATTGGAACAACGGGTGAATATTGGGCGTGCCGCGAAAGGGTGACACTGCAGGACATGTCCAGTTTGCGCAAATACGACATCATCGGCCCAGATGCTGAGCGCTTGTTGCAACATGCCTTGACGAAGAACATTGCAAAGCTCGCAACATGGCGCGGGACGTACGCATTGATGTGCGATGCCACAGGCACGGTCATCGACGACGGCACGTTGTTTCGCATGGCGCCGGATTTGTTTCGGTGGTGCTGCGGCACCGAGGAAAGCGCACGCAGCTTGCAAGCACTGGCCGAAAACCAAGGATATCAGGTCCGCATTCACGGAATGGGATCGGCCTTGCCAAACCTTGCGTTACAGGGGCCACGATCCAGAGATGTTCTGCGAAAACTGGTCTTTACACAACCGGCCATGCCTTCGCTTAATGAACTGAAATGGTTTGGGGCGACGGTTGCACGGGTTGGCGATCGCGACGGTATCGCGTTCATGCTGACACGGTCTGGGTACACTGGGGAACTTGGTTATGAGCTTTTTTGTGCGGCATCAGATGCCACGGCGTTGTGGAACGCTGTGATGTCAGCAGGCGAAGAGTTCGGCATCGCCCCTATGGGTACGGCAGCGCTTGAAACAATCCGGATCGAGGCCGGGTTGGCAGCTGCGAACGCCGAATTCGCCCCGGGCTCTGACGCGTTCGAAGCAGGGCTTGGCTTTGCGGTGGATTTGAAAAAAACAGGCTTTGTCGGCAAGGACGCCCTCGCACGCAATGCAAAAGACCCGCGCAGAGTTCTAATGGGCTTGATGTTCGAGTGCGACGACGTCCCGCTGCGCGGCGCGCACGTTTTTCTGGGAGAGCGCCCGGTCGGAACGATCACATCCGCGACGCGGTCGCCAATGTTTGAACGCACAATCGCAATGGCGCGGGTGCATGTCGAGTTCTCAACCCCAGGAATGAAACTGGAAGTTGGGCAAATGGATGGGCACATGAAACGGCTTCCCGCGACCGTTTGCGAAATCCCGTTTTTCGACCCCAAACGCGAAAGGGCCCGCGCATGAACCAACCCGTCGTTGAACTGGAAGGCGTCTGGAAAGTCTTTGGCGATAGAGCACCAGAAGCTATGGCCGCGATCCGGTCCGAAGGGCTCGGAAAGCCAGAGGTTCTCGAAAGGTTTGGCGCGGTCGTTGGTGTAAAGGATGCGAATTTCTCTGTGTCCGAGGGCGAGATCTTTTGCCTAATGGGGCTGTCGGGCTCCGGCAAATCGACGCTGGTGCGCCACATCAACCGCCTGATCGAACCAACTGCGGGTACAATCCGCATCATGGGGGATGACATTGGCGCTATGAAACCCGAAGCACTGCGCGCCGTACGCGCGGACAAGATCGGTATGGTCTTCCAGAACATGGCCCTGCTGCCGCACCGATCCGTGCGCGACAACATTGGCTTCGCACTCGAACTGCGGGGCATGGACGGGTACAACAAAGCGTTGGCGGCGGACAAAGCCCTAGAAACGGTTTCCCTTCATGGATACGGCGACAGGCTGCCGTCAGAGCTGTCCGGCGGGATGCAACAGAGGGTCGGCTTAGCGCGGGCGTTGGCCGCTGACCCGGAAATTCTGTTGATGGACGAGCCATTTTCGGCACTTGATCCGCTGATCCGTCGCAACCTGCAGGATGAATTCCTCAAGCTTTCGGCAGAACTCAAGAAAACCACCGTTTTCATCACGCATGATCTGGACGAAGCCATCCGCATGGGGGACCGGATCGGTATCATGAAAGATGGCGAGATTGTTCAAATTGGCACCGCCGAAGACATCGTGACCGCGCCGGTTGATGCCTATGTGGCCGACTTCGTGGCTGGGATTTCGCGATTGAAGCTGGTTTCTGCGGCAAAGATCATGATTTCGGCGGACGAGTATGAAGCACGGCGTGGCAAGCTGGACACCAGCATCAATCATGCCGAGGCCCATCCAGAGGATGACCTGGACCGGCTAGTCGAACTGTCCACGCACACGGACCATCCGGTTTTGATAAAATCTGACGGAGTTCTAGTCGGCGTGGTCGACAAGAACACGCTTCTACACGGGTTACAGGGGAGTGCGGACACATGAACACGGCAACAGCCTCTGGCGCTGAACAGCGCGACGCCATCGAGGTGCGCGACGTATCAGTTGGTACTTTCGTCGAAGAAAACGAAAGTTACTTCAGCCCGGTTTTTGAACGCATTCAACGACAGCAACTGCCGGTTTGGCACCTCAACATCTGGGCCCTGTTGGTACCATGGTTCTGGGCTGCGCGTCGCGGGGTCTGGGTGGTCTTCTGGCTGTCGCTGGCGCTGGACATGATCGGGCTGGTTTGCCTGATGCAGGGTGTAAAGTTCACGCCTTTGCTCAACGAGGCCCTGCTGGATGCAAGCAACAATGCCGTCCTGATCGAGCGGTACTCGCTGTGGATCACCAACTATGTCTGGATTGGTGTGATCGTGCTTTTGGCCGGCCGTCTTTGGCTGGGGACTCGCGCGGATCGCTGGTACTTTAGTCAGTACAATCGCTGGCGTGTCGATGCCCGGGTCGCAAGTGGCGTTGTTGCGAAGCGTTTGGTCATCGGGGCCGTGATAATTGCGATCATTGCGCCGCTGACACTGTATCGGTCATCGCAGGTGCGCACGGACGCGCGCGCATGTTTGAACCAAGTCCGTGCCGGCGAAACCGTCGCGTCCTTGTTGGCCAGCCGGAACACGGACAGCATCGATGCGCTTCTGGATACCTTCAGCGGTCAGATTTCCGATCTAGAGGCGCGCAATTCAGCCTTGGCCGCACTGGACACGCTGACAGACGATCAGCGCGCAGAACGCGGTGCCATCCGCCGTGATTTACGCACGGCAGAACGCAACCAGGAAACGGTCCAAGACTACGCGGCGATTACGCGTCAGGACCGGTTCGATTGCTTGTTCATTGACGATTTCCCGACCTTGGTGCGGTTCACTCCGCCGCCTGAAGTGCGCTACCGTCGCGTGCCCGACGAAGAAGCAATTGCGGCTGGCGATCGCAAAGCGACCAAGGTGATCATACAGGAAAAACCGCCAGTCGAAGGGCGCCGTGTCAATACGTTTACCTACACGGCCGAAGGGATCGACACCGGTATCAACTACCTGCGTGCGCAGTACGCCACCTTCTTTGACGCAATGACCAACATTCTGCGGCAGTCATTGATCCGCGTCGAGGTCGCGTTCATGCAGACGCCTTGGCCGGTTGTTGCTTTCTTGTTCATGATACTCAGTTGGACCTATACGAACAGGGCAACGACAATATTCGTGGCTGCGTCGCTGGTTTTCCTCGCGGTCTTTGAATTGTGGCAGATTGCCATGCAAACGATGGCGCTTGTGGTTGTCGCAACATTCATCTGCGTGTTCGTTGGCTTGCCGGTGGGCATATGGATGGCCAAGAACAAATATTTCAGGTGGTTCACGGAGCCCGTGCTGGACGTGATGCAGACGATCCCGTCACTCAGTTACCTTGTTCCGGCCGTTGCGTTCTTTGGCATCTCTCAACCGCCCGCTGTGCTGGCAACCGTCATCTTTGCCATTCCCCCCATGGTGAAGCTCACCGCTTTGGGCATCTTGCAGGTGCCGGAAAGCACCAAAGAGGCGGCCTTGGCTTTTGGGGCGTCGGATCGGCAGCTGCTGCGTAAGGTCGAATTACCGATGGCCGTACCTTCGATCATGGCCGGGTTGAACCAAACGATCATGCTGGCACTGTCGATGGCCACGATTTCCGCGTTCATCGGCGCGGCGGGTCTGGGTGCGCTGGTCACGGAATCTCTTGGCGATGCACAAGCCGGCAAAGGCTTGCTCGCCGGCATTGCGATTGCATTGGTCGCGATGATGATCGACCGGATCCTTCGAGGCATCCGGGCGTCCTTCAGCCGCATCTGACGGCTGTCACTACCCAAACCAACAGGGAGACGAAAAAAATGAAAACACTCTTCACGGCAACAGCACTGGTGGCGGCCTTGTCCGCATCCGGCGCGATCGCACAAGAAAAGGTGATGATTGCCGATCCAAGCTGGAATGGTGCCCGCGCCATTGGACAGGTTCTGGCTGCAATCATCAATGGTCCGATGGGCAGCGAAGCCGAAGTCGTAACCGGCATGAACCAACAGCCTGTCATTTATGCTGGTATGGACAAAGGCGATGGCTCGATCGACGTGCACCCCGACATGTGGATGCCAAACTGGCAGTCCGCATGGGATCAGTACGTTGAAGGCAACGAAACAGTGGCCACAAACGAGGGCTACCCAGGCACTTCTATGCTGTACGTGCCGCACTACATGTCCGATCAGATCAATTCCATTGAAGATTTGAAAAAACCGGAGATTGCCGCAATGTTCGACACGGACGGCAATGGTCTGGGCGAGTACTGGGCCGGCGATGTGACTTGGGCGTCAACCAAGCGTTGGCAGATCAAGTTCAAGTCGTACGGGCTGGACAAACTGTGGGAGCCTCAAGTCGTGTCATCAGACACGTTCAAAGCGGGCCTAGCCGCCGCTTATGCCGCTTCGCAACCGCAACTGTTCTACTACTGGACCCCAGAGGCGCTGCACGTTCAATACGATCTGCACATGCTGGATGAACCGGCCCGCTATGACGGTTGCGAGGACGTGGATCTGGATGCCGAAAACTGGCTGGAGGTGTCACACTTTGACTGTGTGATCGCGAACAACCTCGTTTATGTGGCTTATTCCAAGTCATTGGAAACGCGGAACCCAGCCGTGGCCAACATGCTGGCAAACGTGAAGTTCGACGGCCTGGAGATCGCGAGCTGGATCCAGGAAATGTTCGACAAAAAACGTGATCCTCAGGAAGTGGCCGAAGAGTGGATCGCAGACAACGAAGACCTTGTAAACAGCTGGATCAACGGCTGAAGACACGCACTTGCAAGGGGCCGGCTGGCCCCTTGCCTCTCCATTGCGCCGGGCAAGGAAATCCCTGGTACGACTGTTCGTTCTCCGAAACCCGTCATCAAACTTTCAATGCCCGTAGCCATGTCGCCCGGCGTTGAAACGTGTTGATGAGAAAATCCATGAACACGCGAACTTTAGGAGAGAGCACGTTGGTTTTCGGGTAAACCAGCCACAAAACCGTTTCACTTGCAGCCTCGTATTCGGGAAGCACATGAACCAACCGTCCGTCGGCCAATTCGTCGTGAACGCTCCACCGCGCATTCAGTGATATCCCGGTCCCGGCAAGAGTTGCCAGTTTGTGGCTCAAACCGTCGTCCATGATCAAACGAGTTTGTGCGGTGCTGGGGTCAAAAATACCTTTTGATCCACCTGAGCCCGACAAGGGATGCGCCCGCAGATCTTGAAACGCGATAAGCTTGTGCCCGGACAACTCATTGGCCGCTGCCGGTGCACCGTGACGCGCAATATAGTCCGGCGACGCGCAAAGAATGCGTGGGTCATCGGCAAGTTTTCGACCCTTTAGGCTGCTGTCTTGGCGGACAGAGCTGCGCAGCGCCAAATCGAAACTGCCTTGTATCAGATCAAAGGGCGTGTCCGACAATCGCAGATCCAAAGTCAGATCAGGATGTGAGCCCAAAAAATCGGGCAGGTCTGGAACAATGTACTGGTGCGCGAATGTGCTGGGTGCCGCGAAGCGCAGCGTGCCACTGATCCGAGCTTGCCCCTTGCCCAAGGCCGCATAAGCCGCGTCCTCTTGTGCAAGTATCTCACGAGCAAACGGCAAAAAATCCTCGCCTTCGGATGAAAGTGACACCTTTCGGGTGGTGCGGTGCATCAGATCCGCTCCGACATGGTGTTCAAGCTTAGCCAGTTTCGCGCTGGCGACAGCAGGTGCCATGCCAAGTTGGCGGCCCGCAGCACTGATGTTCCGCATCTCGCTCGCCAAGACGAACAGGCGCAAGCTGATTGTATCCATCAATTATATCCAAAGCCAGAATTCTGAATGCAAAAGTTCGGCGTTTATATTGAAAAATCAATGTCTATCTTAACGGCGTAACGCTGGGCGGCCGAGTTGAACCCGCTGGTCAAAAAAAGGAATTCCAAGTCATGGTACGCCACGCCACCGTCAACTACCACGTCCACAAACCGTGGCGTCAGGCTTTCGAGTTGGACGCCGACGGCATTATTGGCAACCTCGTCTCACCCGAGCTGTGCCCCAAGGAAATCACTGTAACTGACATGCGCACAGCATCACGTCGGCCGCGGTTTTCCACTGATGCTGTTGAGTTTGCGACCCGGCCCAGCGCCGTGGCCGACTTCGCCGATGGGCAAAGCTGGCAACCGCGTTACGATGCAGAACTGTCCGAACTTTTGCAAAGCAGGCTTGCCGCGCGCGAGGTCATCATCTTTGATCACACGGTTCGGGTTGACGACCCCGCTGCAACACGCAAGCCAGCACGCAACGTGCATAGCGACTACAGCGCGGACGGCGCACATCAGCGGCTGGTCGATTTGCTGGGTGCAGACATCGCAAACGATTGGAGCCAGGGCCATTATGCCTTCGTCAATGTCTGGCGGCCCATCGGAGATCCAATCAACAGCGCTCCGCTTGGGTTTGTGCGCCCATCCAGCGTGGACCCCGACGATTGGATATTGCTTGATCTGGTTTATCCTGATCGCAAAGGCCAGATAATGGGTTTGGTCGGAAATGCAAATCACTACTGGCTGTACCAATCCAGAATGACGCCAAACGAGGTGGTGTTTTTCAACATTTATGACAACCGCGGCCTGCCCTCTATCGCTCACAGCGCGCTTGATATGGTCGAAGATCCGTCGCTCGATACCATTCGCAAAAGCATCGAAAGCCGGACGTTGGTCAGGTATTGATCGGGAAGGACACCATGTTGGACAAATCAACGCCGTCAGAGTTTTCTGCGATCAATCGGGCGTACAATTCGGTGTTCAAACCTGACCGATTAAGCATTGGCCTTGTTGTACCGATCGAAGCGTATCCGGTGGGCGCAGCACCCACGATGAATGGTCACATTGAAACCGCGAAGTTGGCTGAAGGGCTTGGTTTTTCGGCACTGTGGTTGCGTGACGTGCCGTTTGATGTGCCGTCTTTTGGTGATGTTGGGCAGTTGTTTGATCCGTTTGTCTATCTTGGGGCCCTTGCCGGAGCGACGCACCGGATTGCACTGGGCACGGCCAGCATCATCTTGCCACTTCGACATCCGGCGCATGTAGCCAAAGCAGTGGCGTCTGCAGATGTTCTTTCCGACGGTCGGCTTTTGTTGGGCATAGCGTCCGGTGACCGGCCCGAAGAGTACCCTGCGCTCAAAGCGGGGTACGCGGACCGCGGCGCTCGTTTCAGAGAGAGCGTCGCTTACATCCGTGCGATGGGCACGCCTTATCCGCAGCACGACAGCATCTATGGTTCACTGTCCGGCCAGATTGATATGTTGCCAAAACCTGTTGCAGGCCGCGTTCCAATGCTTGTGACCGGGGGCAGTCAGCAATCGCCCGAATGGGTGGCTCAGAACGGGGACGGCTGGATCACGTATCCACGCGATGCAGCCACTCAGGGGCAGGTCATTGCGTCTTATCGCGGTCGCGTCGCGGCGTCTGGCCAGGCTGACAAACCGGTGATGCAATCTCTTTATGTCGACCTGCTTTCAGTAGCCGCGTCGCAGCCCCGTTCAATTCATCTGGGCTTTCAATCCGGCACAGATTTCCTGCGGCGCTATTTGAAGGACATCGAAGCACTGGGGGTCAATCATGTGGCTCTGAACTTGCGGTTCAATCAGGCCCCGATCGACCAAACACTGAAACGACTGGCGGACAAAGTTCTGCCAGACTTCTCGCTATAAAGGAGCGAAAAAATGGCGAAAACAATTCTGATCACCGGGGCCACCGACGGCATCGGCCTGCTGACCGCTCAGAAACTGGCCGCCGACGGGAACAAGGTGCTGTTACATGGCAGAAATGCAGAGAAGCTGGCCAAGGCAACCGATGCTGTACAGGGCGATGTTGAGAGCTTTCTGGCTGATCTTGCTGACCTGTCCGCCGTGTCGAACTTGGCCCAAGCCGTTCTGTCCAAGCACGACTGTTTGGATGTATTGATCAACAATGCGGGCGTTTTGAAGACCCCGAAACCAGTGTTGGACGACGGTGTGGATGTGCGGTTCATGGTGAACACGTTTGCGCCCTATCTGCTGACCCAACGGCTTTTGCCGATCATTCCCAAGACGGGGCGCATTGTGAATCTGTCTTCGGCTGCTCAGGCGCCGGTCGACCCACGCGCCATGCTCGGCGAGGCAAAACTGACCGACATGAGCGCCTATTCGCAAAGCAAACTGGCCATCACGATATGGACCCGCGAACTGGCAAAGTCGTTGGCTGACGGCCCGCTTGTTGTCGCGGTCAATCCCGGTTCCCTGTTGGCATCAAAAATGGTCAAGGAAGGATTTGGGATTGCCGGGAGCGATTTGAGCATTGGCGCCGACATTCTGGTCGAAGCGGCTCTCGGTGCCCGGTTCGCCGACGCAAACGGCGCCTATTTCGACAACGACAGCGGTCAGTTCAGCGCGCCGCATGAAGCCGCGCTTGATCCAGCGCATGCCGCCGCGGTTATGCGGACGATCACGGGTTTTCTTGGCTAGCGCACCCCGGTCGCTGCGTTGGCACGCGCCCTGGAAGGTTGCCGGACATCCGGCAATCATCCAGTTTCGCCCGCCATCATCACTTCTAGCTTGGACACGCCATCTTTGCTTTTGAAAGAGGCTTCGAGAACCAGACTTTCATCCGCGTACCCCGACAAATCGAGCCACCATGTATCAAAGGTTGCAATCTCGGCCATTCGGCTTTTTCGGGCCAGGCGCATTTTTGTGATTGAGCCATCCTTATGGCGCAGTTTGATGGATATGCTCAGGGGATTGCCCCCCTGCGGTCTGAGGCCAACAAGATCAACGCCCTTGGTCAGGTTCAATGAGACCTTGTCACCTGACAAACTGAGCGTTTTGTGGGCGTCCGGGGGCTCTTTCGCCCGAAGCGCACCAAGGATTTGGCGTAAGTGCGCCTCTCTCAGTTCATAAGTGTACGGAAATTCCCAGATAACGTAGCTGGGTTTCTCGGCGTCCAACTGACCGGACAGAACATAGGCCTCTAGCGGGCCGACCACGCCTGCCCCGGATACCGAAAGGTTCGTCACGCTCTGACCAAGGGCCGCGGACATCGCATCAGCTACCTGATATTGGTCGCGCTTGTAGCGGTCCGAAAAGCTTGTTCCGACAAGCACGGCGCTGGCGTCGACATCGCCGAACAAATCCTCACCTGACGGAAGATGCGTGGCATAGTCGAATACAGGTGTGGGTTCCTTTTCGGGATCCGTGTTGCAAGTCGCCCGTACGATATCGGATAGTGATCCGCGTTCTCCGAACACCTCGATCGACTGCAATGCATTCGGATCAAATGCGGCCGGTGCCTCGGGGGTCAATTTGGCAGCGAGCGCCAGCGCAGAATGCGCAACTGCAACGCTGGTCCAATGCGTATCGCGGGAAAAGTAAAAGCGTTCTTTCAGATCGTCATTGGACAACGCTAGGCTCAGCAAGTCCGGCGCTTTCGCTCCGGCCGAGTTCAACTGCTCGATCATCTGATGAAAGCTTGCGGCTTCCACGGCAACGTCGTGCACATTCGATTGCCCGATTGTCGCATCGACCACTGCCTGCCCCGCGACTGCGGGACGGGGCGGCGGGATCACCATGGCCAAGGTGGTTCCTTGGCTTTCTAAATGGTCCACAATCTTTGCAACCAGTTTTTGTCGAGTATCGTCAATGGCATAGGTGTTTTCGAATTGATCACTGCCAAAAATCCAGCCGGTATCGACAGAATTGTAAATCGGCGCCAGACGTTTGTATCGTTTGTCCAGCGCGTCCTGATCCAGCATTTTGCTGCAAATCGGTGTGGCCAAAGCAGATTGTGCGATCAGCAAGAAACAGATCGCGGACAGCCATTGATTTGTGCGCTTCATTCTGAACTCCATGTTTGAATGTATCGTTCCGGAATTTCCCAGATCACGAATTGCGGCCCAATCTGTGCGATGGTGCCGTTTTCCAACGCCTTTGCCATGGGGGCGAAGGGGCCCTGACCCTCTTCCGACAGATTGACAAGATCCAACCGCGTTGCGGCCTTCAGGGCGCCTTCGAAGTTGAATTCAGACCGCGCAGAATAGCTGGTTCCAACAAGAACAATGCCAATCGCAGCATCATCGAATAGCCCCAGTCCACCGGCATCGGCTGCGGTCGTTGTTGGCAGATCAATGCGTTCTGCCGCGATCCCCACCCAATTGGCAAAGCGACCTGTGTCCACAAATCGCATCAGATCGCCGTCAAACGGCTGATCGGCCAACACATGTGTTTCAAACGCGGTGCTTCCCACATTGGCAATTGCGGCGGCGTCCGCCAAACGAAGGGCGGCAAGCTCTGCGCCTTGGGGGCTCCAATGGGTATCCGTCCGCATGAACGTGGGCTGATGGACACGCGCGGTATTCAAAACACTCGCCAAGTCAATTGGCGCGAAACCCAATCGATCCAGAACATCAAGCGATAACGCATAGCGATCGTCCAGCCGGTCACCACGCGTTCTGGGCAGCTTGTCCGCGTAAATTCGGGCCTTGTCCGGGACCACAAGCGGTACCAGAGTGATCCCCTGGTCGCTGAGGATCTTTTTTGTTTCATTAAGCTTAGCCGCAAAGTTGACCGTTGCGACGGGCGGCTGGAATTCTTCAATCGTGAACAACCAGTCGCCTTCTCCAATCACCACGTCGGGGTTGGTTTGCCGGAAGGTTGCAAGGTTCGCTGCCGTAAACGCGTCGCGGGCAAAGGCCGTCATCGGAAAGGCTTGGGTAAAGCCTTGCTCATAGGCCCGTTGATACGCCCCGCTCAGCGCGCTGAGCTCCGCATCGGGCAGCTTGGTTGCGCCAAGCCCGATGGCGCCGGGCACAGCAATCGAAACCGCGAAGGCAAACGGAATGGCGAGGGCCGACAGATTATGTTGCATTGCGTGTCACCTCAGAACTGGAAGTAAAGAAACGGGCTGTGAACACGCGCGCTCAAGACCAGTGTTGAGACCCCAAACAGGCAGACAGTTGTGGCCGCGCGCGGCATTTGGAACATCTCGAAACCCGGGCGCAACCGCGGTCCAATCGTTGCAAGCGCCGCACCAACACCCAATCCAAGGAGTTCGATGGTCTGGGTTGCGTACATGAAGCCGGCCGTTGGCGCGACATCGTTCAATCCGACCATCCCATGATACATCGTAAATGCGGCATCCACGCTGGGTGCACGGAACATCACCCAACCCATGATCACCACAAGCATCGTGGTCACCCAGGACAATCCCCATGGCAGGCGCGTTTGACCCGCTCGCACGCCCAGTACACGCTCGACCGCCAGCGCGATCCCATGCCAGGGGGGGGGGGGGGGGGGGGGGGGGGGGGGGGGGGGGGGGGGGGGGGGGGGG
>CAWUIW010000073.1:0-12846 GCA_963922515.1 uncultured Rhodobacterales bacterium
GACTAACATGTCGGCAGGTATCACCTTTTTGATCGCGATTGCTTGGTTCAGCGCAGAAACCAAAAAGTCGTTGAACGGGCTCCGGCGCCGTACCTGACTGATGAGCAGCGCGCCGAGATCTGCGAGCTGGGCTACAAGATCTGCAAACACGTGAACTATGAATGTGCCGGCACCGTAGAGTTCCTAATGGATATGGCGTCAGGTAACTTCTACTTCATCGAGGTCAACCCGCGCGTTCAGGTGGAACACACCGTTACCGAAGAGGTGACCGGCATTGACATCGTGCAAGCGCAGATCCTGATCGCCGAAGGCAAAACCATAGCCGAGGCGACCGGTAAGCCGACACAGTCCGACGTTGTGTTGAATGGCCACGCGATCCAGACGCGCATCACAACAGAAGACCCCCAGAACAATTTCATTCCAGATTACGGCCGGATCACTGCTTTTCGCGAGGCCACCGGAATGGGCATCCGGCTGGACAGCGGCACAGCTTATGCGGGCGGCGTGATCACGCGCTTTTACGACTCGCTGCTGGTCAAGGTGACCGCAAAAGCGCAGACACCGCAGATGGCGATTGCCCGGATGGACAGGGCACTGCGCGAGTTTCGGATCCGCGGTGTCAGTACCAATATCGCATTTGTCGAGAACCTGCTGAAACACCCTATCTTCTTGTCGAACGAATACACGACGAAGTTCATCGACGAGACCCCGGATCTTTTTGCGTTCAAGCGTCGGCGCGACCGCGGCACAAAGGTTTTGACTTATATCGCCGACGTCACTGTAAACGGACATCCCGAAACCAAGGATCGCCCGCGGCCTGCCGCGGACCTCAAACTGCCAAGACCGCCTGAAAGACATGCCGAGCCCATGATGGGAACGCGCAACCTGCTGGAGCAGAAGGGCCCTCAGGCCGTTGCAGACTGGATGAAAGCCCAGCGGCAACTCCTGATCACCGACACGACGATGCGGGATGGGCACCAATCGTTGCTGGCCACTCGCATGCGGTCCATCGACATGATCCGGGTCGCCCCGGCCTATGCCGCCAACCTGCCGCAGCTGTTCAGCATGGAATGCTGGGGCGGCGCGACCTTCGATGTGGCTTACCGTTTCTTGCAAGAATGCCCATGGCAACGCTTGCGTGATCTGCGGGAGGCGATGCCGAACCTAATGACACAGATGCTTTTGCGGGGCGCAAATGGGGTTGGGTACACCAACTATCCCGACAACGTCGTCAAGGAATTCGTCCGCCAAGCCTCGGTCACCGGTATCGACGTGTTTCGCGTGTTCGACAGCCTGAATTGGGTTGAAAACATGCGGGTCGCGATGGATGCGGTTTTGGACGTGAACAAGATTTGTGAAGGCACCGTCTGTTACACAGGCGATATTCTGGATCCGGACCGCGCGAAGTATGATCTGAAGTACTATGTGGCAATGGCGCAGGAATTGCGCGATGCCGGGGCACATGTGCTGGGACTGAAAGACATGGCCGGTCTTTTGAAACCGGGCGCTGCCCGTATTCTGATCAAGGCCCTGAAGGAAGAGGTCGGCCTGCCGATCCACTTCCACACACATGACACCGCCGGGATCGCCTGTGCCACGATCCTTGCTGCCTCTGAGGCCGGGGTCGATGCCGTTGACTGCGCCATGGACGCGCTAAGCGGGAACACTTCGCAGGCCACTCTTGGCACCGTGGTCGAAGCCTTGCGCAACACGGATCGCGACACCGGGCTGGACATCAAGGCCATCCGCGAGATCAGCGACTATTGGGAGGCGGTTCGCGAGCAGTACAAAGCCTTTGAAAGCGGGCTTCAGGCGCCCGCATCCGAGGTGTACCTGCACGAAATGCCCGGTGGCCAGTTCACCAATCTTAAGGCCCAAGCGCGGTCGATGGGGCTGGAAGAACGCTGGCATGAGGTTGCCCAGATGTACTCTGACGTGAACCAGATGTTTGGCGACATCGTCAAAGTCACACCCTCGTCCAAGGTTGTGGGGGATATGGCGCTTATGATGGTGAGCCAAGGGTTAACCCGCGCAGATGTCGAGGATCCCGGCAAAGAAGTCAGCTTTCCGGACAGTGTGATTGATATGATGCGGGGCAATCTTGGCCAGCCTCCGGGAGGTTTTCCCGACGCGGTCATGACAAAGGCATTGAAGGGCGAAGCCCCCACATTGCACCGCCCCGGCCGTGATGTGCCCGCCGTGGATTTTGAAGACGTGCGCGCGAAAGTCAGTGCCGAGATGGAGGGCAAACCGGTCGACGACGAGGATCTGAACGGCTACCTGATGTACCCCAAGGTCTTTCTCGATTACATGGGGCGCCACCGCACATATGGCCCCGTGCGCACGCTGCCAACCAAGACTTTCTTTTATGGCATGGAACCCGGCGAGGAAATCACCGCAGAAATCGATCCAGGCAAAACGCTGGAAATTCGCCTTCAAGCGGTGGGTGAAACCGATGATAGTGGCGATGTCCGCGTGTTTTTCGAACTGAACGGCCAACCGCGGGTCATTCGTGTGCCGAACCGCCTGGTCAAATCCGCAACCGCCGCTCGGCCCAAGGCAGACATTGGCAACCCGGATCATATAGGGGCGCCCATGCCCGGTGTGGTTGCCACGGTGGCTGTCAGCGCGGGGACCCAGGTCAACGAAGGTGACCTGTTGCTCACCATCGAGGCAATGAAAATGGAAACCGGGCTGCACGCCGAGCGCGCGGCGACCGTGAAAGCCGTACATGTGCAACCGGGCGGACAGATTGACGCCAAGGACCTGTTGATCGAATTGGAATGACACCGTCTAGTGACAATGATCCCGCTTTGGGCGGCCTTGTCGCCCCGGGCGTTTCCAGCGGAGACAGACAGTGGTTGCAGTAACGGCGTTCTATGCAGGGCTATTGACCCTTTTGATTCTAGGTTTGTCAGGCCGGGTTATTGCCGCCCGTCGCGCAATGGGCGTCAGCCTGAGCGACGGGGATGATGTCGGGCTGCGCCGTCGGATTCGGGCCCACGGCAACGCGACAGAATACGTTCCCATTGCGCTCTTGCTGCTCGCTTTGCTGGAGCTGCAGCAGACACCGGTGGCCATTTTGCACGTCTTTGGTGCCACCCTGTTTGTGGGGCGCGTCCTGCATGCCGCAGCCCTGTCCAACACCAAGCCATGGCCCTTGGGGCGCATCGCCGGCATGGGATTGACCCTGATCGTCCTGTTTGCCATGGCAATCACCGCCATCCTGGTTAGCGTGTTTTGAAGCAGCACACAGCGCAGGACTGCCGCAAGCGCGCGCCCCGATCTTGCCACACGTGCCGGGACGGACCGTGTCACCGGGTAGGCCCGGTTACAGGAAAAGCGGTATCTTGTCCGGACCGTCGCCCGCGGTGTTGAGGATCACAGGCTCATTGCCCTGCGCTTTTTGCATGACCAACGTGTGATACACCAGCAGCGCGCGGCGCACCACTTCGGTCGCGCTGGCCGCATGCGTCAAGCTTTGCACTTCGGCAATCGCATCACCCAGATCACCGCCCAATCGGATCGTGACCCGATCCCTTACTTTCGCATCGGTCATGGTTTTTCGCGCTCCACGTCGCTTTTCCCTGATTGTTTTGAAACCGACATGCCGCGTCCCAATACCGACAAGCTCGGTGTATTTTGATTCTTACCTTCTTACTGCGTCAGACGTCGTCCGACAACATAGCCACTCGTATAACACATATGTTTTTGCGACGCATGTGCTGCACGAGTGCGGACAAAACAGGCAGATTTCGGCGCACTCCAAAAAAAAATGCCTCAATCGTTGGATTTCGCCGATCGAACCATCGTTTTGCGAATTGCGACACACCCGAGTGCGCTAATGTATCAACAGCTCAACGATGAGCATCCCGCGACGAAGCGGACCAATCCCTGAAAATAGGAGCAAAACAGATGGACTATCCACGACTCGTTATTAGCGAAATTCGCATTTTGGCGGGCACCGCCCGCAATCTGGCGGCCGCCCATGCTGCAGATTTCTCAGATGCGGCACCCGGTGCCGTGATGATCAAAAGAGGACCGAAATCCGAGATGAAAGTGACCGATACTATCATCGCCGACCGGCACACTACCAACGCCGATGGCGCTCCGTGCGCTCAAGCCGCCCTGCCCTTGGCCAAAGGCATCCGCAAATCACCGCAAATGGCAACCTACGCCAACTTGCCCATCACAGGAGAAGGACGTGACGAAAAACTCAGAATTTGACCTACACCCAGACTTTGAACGTCTGGAAAAACCCGGGCTGAGACAGGCTCTTGACGAGCATGTTCACTTCCGGCGCTTCACACTTGCGGATTTGATCGTCATCCGAAACACGGTGATCGCCAGCGTTTTTGCGGCCGCACTCATTGCACTGCCGCAGGCGATGAACGCATCGAATGACGGATATGGCATCCGCAATGATCCTGAAGTGAAAACCGATAGACGTTCCAAGAAACGGCGCAAACCGCCGAACATCAAAGACGTAAAGAACAAAAAGGATACCTTGCCGAATGTCTATGACATCTGAGACGGAGGACCCGTCTAGTTAACCTGCCAGGGTTTTCTTGGCAGGTTTTTTTCGTCATGAGCGCAAGAATGACCGATCAGCCTTGCCCATCAGGCGGCGCGGTACGACCGGAAAACTCTCGGTCAGGAAATAGGCATATGTCCCGTCAGGATACTCAGCCGTTTGAACCTCCATTCCATTGCAGGCATCAAGGTGGCCCGAACCGGCGCGATACTCGTAATCTTGGACAAATGCACCATCATACGCACCGGTCGGACCTGACCCTCCAGGACGACGCCCGGATTTTAACTGATAAGAACTTTTGATCTGCTTAACGGCACCGTCCAGTTCAGCAGTCAACGCATATATCGGAAAGCCGTCAGCGGCATATCCGATCAACGGTGATGCGGCACCCGGCTGCCAGCCCATATCGGCCAACAACCCGGATGGAACCCCGTGGTAATGGTAGCTGCCATTCGGCTGAACATGGGCGTGGTTTACATCCAACCCAAGCGCAACTGCTCCTCCCAACGCTTCATACTGCCATCCCAGAGACGGATCACCTTGCCAGAACTCCGCAGCACCCGGATCAAATGGTACCCCGTTTAGCGCAGCTCCGGCATACATCCCGCGTTGCAGCGGTGTCGCCGCGCCCGTGTAGATTGGGTTCGCGGTCACGGAAAACCGGTAGGATTGCGGTTGCACCTGATGCGGGTTGCCGCGATTTGGGAACGCGCCGACGGCATGGTCCGGCACGCCGTTGCCGGTGATCCGTACATTGGCCGCCGTTTCCGACACCGCCGATACTGCACCGCTGTACTGCACAGTGGCCGGGACCAGCGATAACTCTTGCGCCTCGGTCGCGGTATGTGCGCGCATGGGCGGTCGCCCTTGTGCGTGGCTGTCTGCCACCAACCCGATCAGGACGGCTGCACCGAGCGCAGCAAGTTTGATTGTCTCTTTGCCGTTCATGGCGCCTCCATCTGCGGCCGGTGTGCCGCGTTGTCAGGGTGGAACGCCCGGCCCTGCCGGTTCCGTCGACGGGACACAGATTTTTTCGCGTGGCCGCCACTTTCCTCTTGCGACATTTGCCTGAGCTTTATAGATCACGGTGCACTCAATGACGCGGGCGTAGCTCAGGGGTAGAGCATAACCTTGCCAAGGTTAGGGTCGGGCGTTCGAATCGCCTCGCCCGCTCCAATCCACATATCGAACACGATACGCGTCGCGGTCAGGCCCATTGCGGGGGGATGGTGGACAGAACCAAGTGAACGCACGCGGATTTGGTAGGAAGACGTGCCGCAAGCATTTACTTGGCGATGAACCGGTTGTTTCTGGGACAAAATGGGCTGGCCAACCAGGCGACGGAACGCCGGGGCGCCTTTGTTCGGTTGCGTGATTGTCAGCGTGCTGATCGTTGCATGGACCAAAGGCCAGATGTCTTTGCCCCTCACGGCAGCTGTGTCTTTGGTGACATCGACCCCTGCTACATCGCCGCCCCGCCCGATCGGCCGCTTGTTTTCACCTCGCCAGCTGGCGCCCGCTGTGTCGCCCGATCAAACGCGTGGTCGTAGTCCGACCGCAACGTCCCCATCGCACGATCCCAAAACAAAAAGTACAGCCCGTAATTTCCGGAAAAACGGCTGTGGTGCTGATTGTGTGAAACAGAGGTATTCACCCATCGACCAAGAGCCGATTTGTGAAATCCTTGCGGGTACAGCTCAAACCCGAGATGGCCATAAACGTTGTACGCAATCTGAAAGACCGCAAACAGGATGATGGCCACGATGTGCACTGGCAGCGTAAACGCAATCAGAACGATGATCCCGGCTTCCAGCGCCGCTTCGACCGGGTGAAAGGCATAGGCTGTCCACGGGGATGGGTTGGTCGACCGGTGATGGACAAGATGCACATGGCGATAAATCGGCTTCCAATGCATGAAGCGGTGGATCCAGTAAAAATAGGCGTCATGCAACAACACCATCCAGACAAGGGACAAGACAAACCAAACCGCGCCCCAACCTTCGATCGGCGCGCGATAGACGTTGTTGTACGCATCCATATGAAAAAGCGTAATCGTCGCTATGAGGCCAAAGATCGCGATGGAAACAGCAGAATACATCACGTCACGCGCGTAGTCAGAAAGATGTGGCAGACGTTTCTGAATCTTGCGGAACCACAGCGGTTTTTTCAGAATGATGTAAAACAGCACGAAAGCCAGGGTCGCAAAGAAGAAGTACCGCGAGACCACCCGCGACGTGATGGTCGCAAGCGCCTCCCACTGGGTCATGTCTTGGGGAAAAACGTCCAAAGCAGCACTGTATCTTGGTCAGCCCGGCTGGCGCGGCGCAAGTTGCAGCTGGTGCGGTGCTGTCAACGTCTTGATGACACTCCGACCGGGATGGATGCTTAGCGATAAAGCAAGGATTGTCCGTTTGAAAACAGGTGCACCTTTGACGGATCCGCCGTCATCTGCACAACACTCCCGCGCAGATCCTTGTGCACGCCCGGCAACTTGGCGATCACACCTTCGCCCTCGCCGCCTTCACTTTCGAAGTACAGCAGCGTGACCTCGCCCAGTGCTTCCGTAATGTCGACCTTTCCTTGGTAAAGCATTTGGCCGCCATTGGCTTCCACAAGGTCTTCGGGACGCACACCGACGTTCACCTCGCGCCCCATGTCGGCGTCGATTGTCGACACATCCGATACGGCAACCCCGCCGCCTGCCAAGGCGACGGTGGTCTGCGCACCGGTTCCTGTGACTTTCCCCGGCAACAGATTCATGGAGGGCGACCCGATAAACTGTGCCACGAACTCATTTTGTGGTGTTTCGTACAGTTCCAGCGGCGTGCCAACCTGCGCGATGCCCTTGTTGGCCAAAACCACAATACGGCTTGCCAGTGTCATGGCTTCGACCTGATCGTGCGTCACGTAGATCATCGTGCTTTCCGGCATCGCCTCTTTCAGGCGCGCAATTTCGATCCGGGTGGCGACGCGCAACGCCGCATCCAGGTTCGAAAGCGGTTCGTCGAACAGATAGACCTTGGGGTCGCGCACGATGGCACGGCCGATCGCCACCCGTTGGCGCTGACCACCCGACAGCTCTTTTGGCAGACGATCCAGATACGGATCCAGCTGCAGAATGCGGGCGGCGTTGGCCACGGCCTCATCAATTTCCGCGTTTGATTTTTTTGCGATTTTCAGGGCAAAGCTCATGTTGTCGCGTACCGTCATGTGCGGATACAGCGCGTAGGATTGGAACACCATCGCGATGCCCCGCTGCGACGGGGGTACGTCATTGACCACAGAGCCTTCGATTTCCAGCGTGCCACCGGTGATCTTTTCTAAGCCCGCGATCATGCGAAGCAAAGTGGACTTGCCGCACCCGGAAGGCCCCACAAACACGACGAGTTCGCCCTGCTGTATGTCGAGGTTGATATCCTTGAGGACATTGACAGTTCCGCCATAGGTCTTTTCGACGGATGTGAGTTTCAATTCGGCCATCTGCCCCTCCTTAAGTCTTTCGCGCGATGCAGCATTGCCATGCATCCAGTGCGACCGTTCCATCGGTGGCAATTCCGGCGGACCCGATCGAAGCGCCAATCGCTTGCCACCGCCCTTCGGGCACGGTGAATGTCACAGGTTCCGCGGACATGTTGAATGCGCAGAGCAACGTGTCGCTGCCATCGCTGCGCAAGACTTCCAGCAGCGGGCCTTCGGCGTTCAAGATCGTTTGTTCGCCTGTCATAAGGACCGGGTTGGTCTGCCGAAACGCGATGGCGTTCCGGTAATGGTGCACCAACGCATCAGGCTGTTTTTCCTGTGTCGACACCGCCATCGCGGCTTGCACGTGGCTGACCGGCAACCAGGGTTTGCCAGCGCCAAAGCCGGCATTTTCGTCCTGCGCGTCCCAAACCATGGGCGTGCGGCAGCCATCACGCCCCTTGAATTCGGGCCAGAATTCAATGCCGTACGGATCCTGCAGATCTTCGAATGGCACATCCGCTTCTGGCAGACCCAGCTCTTCGCCTTGGTAAATACAGACGGATCCGCGTAGGCACATTTGCAGCGTGGTGTAGAGTTTCAAGCCAGCATCCGGCAGATCCCAGCGCGTCGCATGGCGTGCGACATCGTGGTTGGAATAGGCCCAGCAGGCCCACCCATCAGCGGCCACGCTATCAACCCGATCAAAGATTGTCTTGATGGCCGCGGGCGTTGGCGCGGTCCCCGACAGCAACTCGAAAGCGTAGCACATGTGCGCACGTTCATCGCCCGCCGTGTACTGACCTAGAATTTCAAGGCCCATCTGGGCATCACCGACTTCACCAACACAGGCCCGGCCCTCGTATTCATCCAGCAAGGCACGGAACCGCTTCAGGAAATCAAGGTTTTCCGGCTGGTTCTTTGAGTACACGTGACGCTGATGATTGTACGGATTGACCGACGGTGCGATCGACGAATTGCGCAAATTCGCCTCGAGAGGCGGGTTGGAACGGAGTTCTTTGTCGTGGAAATAGAAGTTGATGGTGTCCAGTCTGAAACCATCGACACCGCGTTCCAGCCAGAAGCGCGTGACATCCAGCAAGGCATCCTGAACCGGGAAATTGTGCAGGTTCAAATCAGGTTGCGAGGTCAGGAAGTTGTGCAAATAGTATTGTTCGCGCCGGCTGTCCCATTGCCACGCCGAGCCGCCAAAGATCGACAGCCAGTTGTTTGGTGGCGTGCCGTCCAACTGCGGGTCGGTCCACACATACCAATCCGATTTCGGGTTGTCCCGGTTACGGCGGCTTTCCACGAACCATGGATGCTGGTCTGACGTGTGCGACAGAACAAGGTCAATCATCACCCGCAGACCAAGCTTGTGCGCCGCATCCAGCATCGCGTCAAAGTCTTCCAACGTGCCGAACATCGGATCCACGTCGCAGTAGTCGCTGACGTCGTATCCAAAATCCTTCATCGGCGATGTGAAAAACGGCGAGATCCAGATCGCGTCAACGCCGAGCGACGCGATATAGGGCAGCCGGGTTGTGATCCCAGCAAGATCACCAATGCCGTCCCCATTGCTGTCCTGAAAGCTGCGTGGGTAGATTTGATAAATCACGCCGCCGCGCCACCAATTGGCGTTCGCGAGATCGGTTGCTTGTTTTTCCTGTGCACTCATAAGCGTATCCTATTTCACCGAGCCAGCCAGAAGGCCGCGGACGAGATATTTCTGCATTGCAAAGAAGACCATCAATGGCACGGCGATCGAAACAAAGGCCGCCGTGGCCAGGATTTCCCAGTTGCCGCCTCGTGTGCCCAGCAGTTCCACGATCTGGCGAGTCATCACTGTGGTTTCGCCGGTGGCATCAATCAGGAACACCAAGGCAACCAACAGGTCGTTCCATGTCCAAAGGAACTGGAAGATTGCGAAAGAGGCGAGCGCCGGAAAGCTGAGCGGAAGGATGATCCGAGTGAATATCTGGAATTCGGTAGCGCCGTCCACCCGGGCGTTTTCGATGATGTCACGCGGCAACCCGACCATGTAGTTTCGTAACAGGTATATCGCGAGCGGTAGACCAAAGCCGGTATGGGCCAGCCACACACCCAGATATCCCTTGCCAATCCCGATCCCCAGATGCAGCCGCAACAGCGGGATCAAGGCAAGCTGCAACGGCACAACCAACAGCGCCACAACAAGGGCGATCAGCAAGGCGCGACCCGGAAACTCCATCCATGCCAGCGCATAGGCTGCGAATGCGGCAATCAGAATGGGGATGATCGTGGCTGGAATGGTCACTGTCAGCGTATTGAAGAACGCCTTGGCCATGTTTTCACCGGTGCCACCGCTGAACAGAATGGTCTGATAGTTTTCCCAAGTGAACGCCGGAGGCGTCACTGCGGTCAAGAATATCCGCTGCCCTCTATTACCGCCAAAGGGCTCTGTGTTTTCCAACCGGTACGTCCCGTCCTGCTGTAACGTGATGGTACCGCCCCGCCGCAACTCTGCGGTGTCACCCGGCGAGAACGCGTTGATTTCGCGGGATGAAATGCCCCAACTTTGGATATCGCCACCGCCACCCTCGGCAAACACGGTGCCTTCGATGATGTAAACGCCGTTCTGCTCAAGCTGCATCTCGGGAGATGCGGCGCGGATCACCAGGTTCTGTTCGGACGGAAACAACGCCTTCCACCACCCCGAGCTGGCAATTTGATCGGCCGTTCGGAACGAGGACACAAGCAGCCCAAGCGTTGGGAACACCCAAAGCGCAACCAGCACCACGACCGAGATGTTCACCGCCCATGACAGAGACGACTTGGATCCAGCGATATTATCCATCACCGCATCTCCTTACGCGCGTTGTAGACGTTCCAGACAAGTATTGGCGTGACGAGCAACATGATGATGATGGCCGCCGCCGAACCCATGCCCCAGTCATTGGCCCGGAACAGCTTGTCGTACATGTAGTTGGCCAGAACCTGGGTTTCCCACTGGCCGTTGGTCATCGCGAAAACGATATCAAAGACCTTCAGCGTGGCGATGGTGATCGTCGTCCACACCACCACGATTGTGCCCATGATCTGCGGCACCTTGATCTTGAAGAAAATCTGAAATGGTCCGGCACCATCCACGATGGCCGCCTCGACCGTCTCTTCGGGGATACCGCGCAATGCGGCGGACAGGATCACCATGGCAAAGCCGGTCTGAATCCAGATCAGAACAATCATCAGGAAAAAGTTGTTCCAGAACGGGATCGTCAGCCACGTCTGCGGCTCGACGCCGCCCAGCGCAAGATAAACGGCGTTGAGGATGCCGATCTGATCGGTGCCTTCGGGCCGGGTATCATAAACCAGCTTCCAGATCACCGACGCACCAACGAACGAAATGGCCATCGGCATGAAGATCAATGACTTCGCCGCGGCACCCCAGCGAATGCGGTCGGTCAATTGCGCGGCCAGCAGCCCGAACCCCGTGGATGCGGCCGGCACAACGATCAGCCAGAGCATGTTATTGCGCATCGCTTCCCAGAACTTGGGCTCGGCAAACATTTTGCTGTAGTTTTCGAAGCCTACGAAGCCAAACGCGCCTCCGGGCAAACGCTCTGTGAAAGAGAGGCGCAGTGTTTCAACCACCGGGTAGGCCAAGTATAGCCCCAATGCAAACATGGCCGGGAACAGAAACAGCCAGGGTCGGATCATGTTGGCCCGGTTGATGTTCTGGCCCGCGTTCGGTCCGCGCGCAGGAAACAGCACTTTGTCCAGAAATTGATTTGAGAGGTAGAAATAACCGACGCATCCACCGACACCGATGATGATGGTCAGCAACCCCTGAAACGCCGGGTGCATGGCGGCCTCCCCCTTGGCTGATTGATGTTGGGGTCAGAGTGACCCGGCGCGGTGTGCGTGCGCCGGGTCACCCCGGAGTGGTGGGCGTTCTTACTTCAGAGCGTCCCAGGAGGATTGGATTTCGCCGGTCACATCCTCGGCCGACTTGCCGCCGACATAGTCGACCATGCCGGTCCAGAACGTACCTGCGCCGATCGCGCCTGGCATCAGGTCGGACCCGTCGAAGCGGAAGGTTGTCGCATCGACCAGGATTTGTGCCTGACCGCGCAACGCGTCGTTCAGATAGGTGTCTGCGTTCACGCTTTTGAGCGGTGTCAGGAAGCCCGATTGCGCGCCGAACACTTCATGCGCCAGCGGCAGTTGGAAGAACTTCATCAACTCGTTGGTGGCATCCGATGCGCTGGTGATCGCCATCAGTGTGCCGCCGCCCAGAACCGGGTTGCCAAGGTCTTTGCTGGCGTAGGACGGGAAGTAGAAGAAATCCGTGTCCAGGCCAAATTCCACGTCTTCAGGGAAGAAGGCCGGCACAAACGAAGCTTGGCGGTGCATGTAGCACTGCGGTGGCGACGTGAAAAGCCCTTTGGGGCTGTCGCGGAAATCTGTCGAGGCAACTGCCCCAGCACCACCCGAGACTTTTGCGTCATCGCGTGCAAACCAGCCAAATTCATCGATCGCCGCAACAACTTTGGGATCGTTGAACTTGAGCTCGTTGCTGACCCATGCGTCGTAGTCCGCCGCACTTTGTGTGCGCAGCATCAGGTCTTCGACCCAGTCGGTCGCGGGCCAACCGGTTGCCGCACCCGATCCCAGACCGATGCACCACGGTGTCTCGCCATCAGCCACGATCTGCTCGGTCAAAGCCCGCAGGTCTTCCATGGTTTCAGGCACATCGTAGCCGGCGTCTTCAAAGTTCTCGGGGTTGTACCAGACCAAGCTTTTGACGTTCACGTTATAGAAGAAGCCGAAGTGCTGATCCGTGCCGCTGCCATCTGCATAGGTGCCCAGGTCAA
>CAWUIW010000074.1:0-12750 GCA_963922515.1 uncultured Rhodobacterales bacterium
ACTGTGTAACGCCGACGGACAGCAGGACATCCCTTATTCCGACCACTCATTGTACGTTCAGGGTGTGTCCGATTTCGTCTCGGCCATTGACGGCCGCGGCGCGCCGGCAGCCTCTGGGCCTGACGGGATCAAGTCATTGGCCGTGGCTTTTGCAGTGCGCGAAGCCGCTCGAAACGGCACCAAAGTCGTCGTCAATTATGGAAGCGCCACATGACCAAGGTTGTGCCCGTCGCCGAAGCTGTTGCACGGATCCCGAATGGCGCCGTCGTGTCGGTATCTTCGTCGTCAACGCTGGGTTGCCCTGATGCGGTGCTGAAAGCGCTGGGCGAACGGTTTGATGCCGAGGGTCATCCACGTGATCTGACATCGCTGCACCCAATTGCAGCCGGGGACGTCTATGGCGTCAAAGGCATGGATCATATTGCCAAAGACGGGCTTCTCAGCCGCGTGTTGGCTGGCTCGTATCCGTCGGGACCGTCCAGCGTGGCTATGCCCGAGATCTGGAAGATGATCGTGGAAAATCGTGTTGCGGCATATAACGTGCCGTCCGGCATCATGTTCGACATGCACCGCGAAGCGGCGGCGCACCGCCCCGGTGTATTGACCAAAGTCGGGCTCGACACGTTCGTTGATCCGGTCCTCGAAGGTTGCGCCATGAACGACAAAGGAGCGGCCGCCCCGATCGTGGATCGCGTCAGTTTCGCCGGTGACATCTGGCTGCACTTTCCAAATATCGTGCCAAATGTCTGCGTGATCCGGGCCACAACTGCCGATGAGCGTGGCAATCTGACCTACGAGCACGAAGGCGCGTATCTGGGCGGCTTGGAACAGGCCATTTGCGTGCGCAACAATGGTGGACTGGTGATCGCACAGGTCAAACGCGTCACGGCCTCTGGCAGCTTGCGTCCACACGACGTGCGCGTGCCGGGGAACTTGGTCGACTGCGTGGTTGTAGATCCGGACCAGAAGCAAACCACTGAAACAGTGTATGACCCCGCAATCTCGGGAGAGGTCATGCGCCCGTGGGACAGCTTTACCTTGGCCGAACACAGCGTCGAAAAGGTCATTGCCCGGCGTGCGGCGCAAGAGTTGCGTGCCGGTATGACCGCAAATCTGGGCTTCGGCATCAGCGCCATGGTGCCGCGCATTCTGCTTGAGGAAGGCCATCCGAACGCGGTCACTTGGGCGATTGAACAAGGCGCTGTTGGCGGTGTGCCTTTGACCGGTTTCGCTTTTGGCTGCGCGTCAAACGCGGATGCTTTTGTGCCGTCGCCGCAGCAGTTTATCTACTTTCAGGGCGCAGGCTTCGATATGTCGTTCCTTTCGTTTCTCGAGGTCGATGTTGAAGGCAATGTAAATGTGTCGAAGCTTGGCAAGAAGCCGTATTTGACCGCTGGATGCGGTGGATTTGTCGACATCACGGCGCGCGCGCGCAACATCGTGTTTTCCGGTTGGTTCGAAGCCGGAGCCAAAATTGACCTGACCGACGATGGAATTCAGATCGCGGCGCCCGGAAAATTCACCAAGATGGTTGATGCGGTCGAACATGTCACCTTCTCTGGCAAACGCGCGCGGGAGCAAGGTCAAAACGTACTTTATGTGACTGAGCGCTGTGTCATTCGAACGACGGATCAAGGGCTTGTCGCCACGGAGATCATGCCCGGCGTCAACCCGCAAGAGCACATCGTTGCTGCGTCCGGGGGGCGTGTGACAGTGGCGGAAAACGCAAGCTTGATGCCAAAATCCTTGCTGTCGCGTGATCCGATGGGGTTGATGTTGTGACCGAAGTCAATTGCGCCCTGTCCGGATCCACAGCCGTTCTGACGCTCTGCAATGCAGGCAAGTTGAACGCTTTGACGGCTGCAATGCTAAGCCAGTTAGACGGCCATTTGATCGCACTTGAACGCAATCCGGATGTCCGCGGCGTAATTCTGACAGGTGATGGTTCCAAGGCGTTTTGCTGTGGGGCGGATATTGCCGAATGGGGGCCGCTTAGTCCTGCCGAGTTCGCGCGGTATTGGGTGCGCGACGGGCACCGCGTTTTTGACCGCCTCGCGCGGCTCAGCAAGCCCACTGTTGCCGCGATCAACGGCCATGCCTTCGGCGGTGGGTTGGAACTGGCTGCTGCATGCGACATTCGCGTGATGTCCACGCGTGCAACACTGGCCTTGCCCGAAGCACGCGTGGGAATTGTGCCTGGCTGGTCGGGGACCCAGCGGCTATGCCGCTTGTTGCCTGAGCCGACCGTAAAGGAAATGGCGCTTTTCGGGCGTCGCATTTCGGCCGAGCGGGCGTATGCGCTGGGGTTTGCCGCGGCGGTGGTTGAAGACACCGTGACCGAAGCACGCGCCATCAGCGACACCTTGACCGAACTTTCGCCTCGGGCCGGGGAACTGGCCAAGGCCATGATCCATGCCGCCATGGGTGAAGACCGGGCAGCGGCCGTTGAAATGCTGGGCAGCGCCGCGGCCGCGGCCACACTTGACCGTGCCGAGGGAGTGGCTGCCTTCCTCGAAAAGCGCAATGCGGATTTTGCAGGGGATTGACCGATGAAGGATCTTGCCATCGCACCTTCCGTTGAAACCACGCTTCCCAGCGTTTTCAACGGTCGCCATCTGATCGACGGTGAATGGCGCAGCAGCGCTTCGGGGAAAACATTCGAGCGTATCTCGCCCTCGCACGGGATTGTCGTCAGCGTGTCTGCGCAAGGCGACGAGACAGAGACAGAAGCCGCCATTTCTGCGGCCCGGCGTGCCTTTGACAGCGGTATCTGGAGCCGGATTTCCGCGAAAGAACGGTCCAAGGTCCTGTTGAAAGTCGCGGACCTGATCGAAACCAACGTGGACCGACTGGCTGTGCAGGAAACGTTGGAAAGCGGAAAGCCGATTTCACAATCCCGGGGCGAAGTGGAAGGGGCCGCCGACTTGTGGCGCTACGCTGCGTCCTTGGCGCGGACAAGCCATGGCGACAGCCACAACAGCCTTGGCGAAGACATGCTGGGCGTTGTTCTAAAAGAACCGATCGGTGTTGTGTCCATCATCACGCCCTGGAACTTTCCCTTTTGGATACTCAGTCAGAAACTGCCTTTCGCATTGGCCGCAGGATGCACCGCCGTTGTGAAGCCGTCAGAGATGACACCGTCCACCACGGTGATGATGGGCGAATTGCTGAAAGAGGCGGGTTTGCCCGACGGGGTCTGCAACATCGTGCTGGGCTACGGCGATCCGGTTGGCAGCCTGATGTCATCGCATGACGCGGTGGACATGGTCAGTTTCACGGGATCAACCGGGGTCGGAAAACTGATCACCAAGGCGTCAGCCGGAACGTTGAAGAAACTCGCGCTCGAGCTTGGCGGCAAGAACCCGCAGGTCATTTTTCCAGACGCGGATCTGGACAGCGCAGCTGATGCGGTTGTTTTTGGCGTATATTTCAACGTGGGTCAGTGTTGCAATTCATCCAGCCGCATCATTGTACACCGGGACATTGCCAAGACGTTTACGCAGCGGGTCGTGGACCTGTCCAAGGATGTTGTTTTCGGCGATCCCTTGAACCCGGACACGCAGGTGGGCGCGATTGTGACTGCGGACCACAACGCTCGGATAGATGCACATGTCAAAGCCGCCGTTGCTGCGGGGGCAAAGCTGGAGTTAGGCGGCGCCCCGCTGGACGTGCCGGGTCTAGGCAACCAGTTTTACCAGCCAACTATCATAAGCGCGGTGTCTTCTGACATGGATATCGCGCAACAAGAGGTGTTTGGCCCGGTGCTGAGCGTCTTGACTTTCGACACGATGGACGAGGCTGTCGCGCTGGCCAATGATAGCACATATGGGCTGTCTGCTGGCGTTTGGAGCGAAAATGTTCACACCTGCCTTGAGTTTGGCCGCCGTGCCCATGCCGGAACGGTTTGGACGAACACTTGGATGGACGGGTACCCAGAACTTGCTTTTGGCGGGGTCAAGCAATCGGGCCAGGGTCGTGAAATCGGCCAATATGGGTATGATGAATTTCTGGAGGTAAAATCGCTTGTGATGCGCGTCGGGCGCACACGGCAAAACTGGGTAAACCCTCGCGGTTGATGCCGCGGGGTCAAAGACGCAAACAGGGAGGAAACCAAATGCGTGCTTTTTTGAAGACCAAGACCGCGATTGCGCTGGCACTGACTGTGACAGCGGGTGCAGCCTATGCCGAAGATGTGGAAGTTCTGCATTGGTGGACATCGGGCGGTGAAGCGGCTGCGCTGAACGTTCTGAAACAAGACCTGGAAAGCCAGGGCATCGGATGGACCGACATGCCCGTGGCCGGTGGCGGTGGCGAGCAGGCGATGACCGTTTTGCGCGCACGCGTCACCGCGGGCAATGCGCCGACAGCGGTGCAAGGCCTCGGCTTTGACATTCTGGATTGGGGCAATCAAGGCTCGCTCGCAAACCTCAATGCCGTGGCTGCGCAAGAAGGTTGGGACGACGTAGTGCCCGCAGCGTTGCAGCAATTCGCCAAAGTCGACGGTGCATGGGTTTCGGCCCCAGTGAACGTGCACTCGACCAACTGGGTTTGGGCCAACAAGGCTGTCCTCGATGCAAATGGCATCGCGGCACCTACAACTTGGGATGAGTTCACAGCGGCTCTGGAAACATTGGCCGCCGCCGGCGTGACACCGATTGCCCATGGCGGTCAGGCCTGGCAGGACGCCACCGTGTTTGACGCGGTCGCCATGTCGGTTCTGGGGCCAGACGGCTACAAGGCGGCCTTCATCGATCTCGATGAAGACGCGCTGGGCGGCGACGCGATGAAAGAAGCGTTCGACCGCATGGCCGTGATCCGTGCCAACGTGGACGACAACTTCTCCGGCCGTGACTGGAACCTTGCAACTGCGATGGTCATCAACGGCGAAGCCGGTTTCCAGATGATGGGCGACTGGGCCAAGGGCGAGTTCCTGAACGCGGGCAAGGTCCCGGGTGAAGACTTCCTGTGCTTCCGGTTCCCCGGCACGCAGGATCAGGTCACCTTTAACGCCGACCAGTTCATGATGTTCGACCAAGGCGGCGAGGTGTCGGCAGAACAGGCGGCGTTGGCCTCGGCCATCCTGTCGCCCTCGTTCCAGTCCGCGTTCAACGTGGTCAAAGGTTCCGTGCCCGCCCGCACCGACGTGTCGGACGAAGCGTTTGATGCTTGCGGCAAGCAGGGCATGGCGGACCTCGCTGCGGCCGCGTCATCCGGTAACCTGTTCGGGTCCATGGCGCATGGCCACGCCAACCCGGCCGGCGTCAAGAACGCGATCTATGACGTCGTTACAGCGCACTTCAATGGTGAATACGACAGCGAAACCGCTGTTGAAGAGCTTGTGGACGCGGTGTCGATCGCCAAGTGATCCTCCCTGGTGGGGCGGCATTTTCGCCGCCCTGCCACCTGCGCCGGTGGGCGCGCGACCAATTCGATATGGGAGGACGCGTGATGGCGTACACAGCCGACGCGGATTTCAAAACACGTCTGCAAAACTGGATTCCGAAACTGGTTCTGTCCCCATCGCTGGCGATGGTTCTGGTGTTCGTCTACGGGTTCATCCTGTTTTCGGTCTACCTGTCTTTTACCGACAGCCGCCTGTTGCCAAGCTTCGGATGGGTTGGGCTGGAAAACTATTCCAAGCTGTGGCGGCTCAGCCATTGGGAAATCTCGCTCACCAATATGGGCATATTTGCCGGCCTCTATATCGTGATTTGTACGGTGATTGGCTTGGGACTTGCGGTCTTCCTTGATCAGAAAATTCGTGGCGAAGGCATCTTGCGCCCGATCTACCTGTATCCGATGGCGCTGAGCTTCATTGTGACAGGGACCGCTTGGAAATGGTTCCTGGATCCCGGCATCGGCCTTGAAAACGTGATGCACACTTGGGGTTGGAAAAGCTTCAGCTTCGATTGGATCAAGAACCGCGACTACGCGATTTACACGGTTGTGCTAGCCGCAGTGTGGCAGACCAGCGGATTTGTGATGGCTATGTTCTTGGCAGGGCTGCGGGGGATCGACAATGAAATCCTCAAGGCGGCACAAATGGACGGGGCCAGCAACTGGAACCTGTATCGCCGGATCATCATACCCCAGCTGCGCCCGGCCTTTTTGTCTGCTTTCGTGATCCTCAGTCACCTTGCGATCAAGACCTTTGACCTGGTCATTGCATTGACCGGCGGTGGACCGGGGCGCGCCACGGAACTGCCTGCAACCTTCATGTATTCCTACACGTTCACGCGGAACCAGATGGGCATTGGTGCGGCGTCGGCCACGATTATGCTGATGACGATCGCGGCAATCATGATCCCTTATCTTTACTCTGAACTGAGGGAGAAACGCTGATGTCTGTTGCCTCCCAAGACTCCGCAATTCGCACCGGTCGCGTGACCCGTACGCTGATTTATGTCGTGCTTATCCTGTTCGCTTTGTTCTACATGCTGCCGCTTTACGTGATGCTGGTAAACTCGGTGAAGCCGCTGGAAGAAATCACCGGCGGTGGCATGATGAACCTGCCTGAACAATTCACACTGGAGCCATGGTTCAAGGCGTGGTCGTCCGCTCAAATCGGGGTCGAGCCCACTGGACTGGCCCCGTATTTCTGGAATTCCATCAAGATGGTGGTGCCCGCAGTTGCCGTATCAACCGTGCTGGGTGCATTGAACGGCTATGTGCTGACCAAGTGGCGCTTCAAGTACGACACCATCCTGTTCGGGCTGATGTTGTTTGCCTGCTTCATCCCGTTCCAGATCGTACTGATCCCTATGGCGCGGATGCTTGGTCTGATGGGGCTTGCCGGCACGACATGGGGGCTTGCGCTGGTGCATGTCGTCTATGGCATCGGGTTCACCACGCTGTATTTCCGCAACTACTACGCTGTGTTCCCGACCGAGCTTATCCGGGCCGCCCAAATTGATGGGGCGGGGTTCTTTCAGATTTTCTGGCGTATCCTGTTGCCATCCTCCGGCCCCATCGCGGTGGTGTCGATCATCTGGCAGTTCACAAACATCTGGAACGACTTCCTCTTTGGGGCGTCATTTGCCGATGCCTCTAGCCAGCCAATGACCGTGGCCTTGAACAATCTGGTTCAATCCTCGACCGGCATCAAGGAATACAACGTCCATTTTGCGGGGGCCATTCTGGCCGCTCTGCCCACCTTGCTCGTCTACATCGTGGCGGGCCGATACTTCGTCCGTGGCCTCATGGCCGGTTCAGTCAAAGGATAATCGACATGAGTTTTCTCGATATCGACAACACGACCAAATCCTATGGCGCGGTCGAGGTGCTGCACAAAGTCGACATTTCTGTCCAAGAGGGCGAATTCCTGGTTCTGGTTGGGCCTTCGGGGTGCGGCAAGTCCACCTTGCTCAACATGATCGCGGGGCTGGAAGAGATCACCAGTGGCGAAATCCGCATCAAGGACCAAGTGATGAACGGGGTGCATCCGTCCAAACGGAACATCGCGATGGTGTTTCAATCCTATGCGCTCTACCCCAACATGACCGTCGGCCAGAACATCACGTTTGGTCTGGAAATGCATGGCACACCAAAGCCTGAGCGAGACAAGGCGATGCGCGATGTCGCCAAGCTTTTACAGATCGAACAGTTGCTGGATCGCAAGCCCGGGCAACTGTCGGGCGGGCAACGACAACGTGTGGCCATGGGCCGTGCGTTGGTGCGGAACCCTGATGTGTTCCTGTTTGACGAACCGCTGTCGAATTTGGACGCAAAACTGCGCGTCGACATGCGGACCGAGATCAAAAAGCTGCACCAGAATCTGGGTACCACCATCGTTTACGTGACGCATGACCAGATCGAAGCCATGACGTTGTCAACTCGGATTGCGGTGATGAATGGGGGCTACGTACAGCAACTGGGCACCCCGCAAGAGATCTACGATACGCCCGCAAACATCTTTGTGGCCACCTTCATGGGGTCGCCGGCAATGAACGTGATCCCGGCGCGGGTCGAGATCGAAAACGGCCGCCCCGTCGCCAAGGTGGAGTTGCATAACGGAAGCCTCGGCACACTGCCTTTCAGCCAAGACAACATGGCCGATTGGGCGGGCAAGGAGATCTTGTTGGGCATTCGCCCGGAAACGATCACCGACGAAGACGCGGCAGATCGCAAATCTTCCAACATTGCGCGCATGACCAATCGGATCGTGGTGACGGAGCCTGCTGGATCGGACACGTTTGTGTCGATGACCTTGGGCGGCAAGGACGTGATCGCGCGGATGCGCTCGGACGCTGATGTCTACCCGGGCGCGGATTTCACCTTTGCGATCAACATGGAAAAAGCTGTGGCCTTTGATCCGGCGACCGAGGCTCGGATCATCCCATGACCCAGCCTGACGTGGTAATTGTCGGCTCCGGGATGGGAGGGGCCACTGTGGCGGCGGCCCTTGCCGCAACCGGGCGACGTATTCTGATCCTAGAGAGGGGGGAGCATTTGCGCCCGTCTGAACAGGATCGGGACACCACGGCCATTTTTGCAGCAGGCGTGTTTCGCCCCGATGAAAGATGGCTTGACGGTCACGGTGTCCCGTTCAACCCGGGCAATTACTACAACGTCGGGGGCAATTCGAAATTCTACGGCGCAGCACTGATCCGCTATCGCGCGCAGGATTTCAGTGTTGTGCAGCATCCGGGCGGGGCAACGCCTGGCTGGCCCATCGCTTACGACGACCTCGAGCCAGATTATCAGGCGGCGGAAGAGATGTATGCCGTGCGCGGCGACGCTTCACTTGACCCAACAGAACCAAAGCATTCGGGCGCCTATCCGCATCCGCCCGTGCCCGATGAGCCAGACATGCGCGACCTGCGCATGCGGATGCTGTCCGTCGGCTTGCACCCAAGTCCGATCCCGCTTGGGGTTGACCTCGACACATGGCTTGCTGCGGGCCAAACCACTTGGGACGCCTATCCAAACACATGCGGCGGCAAAATGGACGCGGAAAACGTCGGCCTTGCCCGCGCACTGGCGCATCCCAATGTCGAGCTGCGCACGGGGTGCCGCGTAACCCGGGTATCCGCCGCAAAGAACGGGCAGATCGCCGAGATCGCCTTTGATCAAAATGGTCAGACACATCAGCTGGCCCCGCCCGTTCTGGTGCTTGCCGCTGGTGCCGTGCAAACGGCGGCCCTTTTGTTGGCGTCGGCGAACGACAATTTTCCTACCGGGCTGGCCAACCGCTCTGATCAGGTCGGACGCAATTTTATGAACCATAACACCTCGGCGGTTCTGGCCATGCATCCGTTTCGCAGGAATCGCTCAGTCTATCAAAAGACGTTGATGCTTAATGACTTTTACTTGGCGTCCGGGCTGGCTGGCGTGCCGCTCGGCAATGTGCAGATGCTGGGCAAAATCACCGGACCGATCCTCGCGGCCAATACGCCGGTGCCCCTTGTTTTTGCCCGAATGATCGCGGCGCGCACATTTGATTTTTACGCGATGTCCGAGGATTTGCCGAACCCTGACAGCCGCGTCACACTGCGGGACGGGCAGATTCAACTGGATTGGCAACGGTCCAACTGGGCGGCGCATGAACTGTTGGTCAAAGAGCTGAAACGGGCGTTGAAGCGCAGCGGTTTTCCCGTGGTCCTGTCGCGCCCATTTGATCGGCGCACGCCGTCCCATCAATGCGGTACGGCCCGCATGGGCCGTGATCCAAGCGACAGTGTCGTCAACACGCTGTGTCGCAGTCATGACCACCCAAACCTGTTCATTGTGGACGCCTCTGTCCTACCGACCTCAGCAGCGGTGAACCCGGCATTGACCATTGCGGCCTTGGCGCTGCGGGCCGGACGTCATATTGCGGAAACGGAGTTGGCGGCATGACCGGTGTCGCATTGATCACTGGCGGTCAGCAAGGCATCGGCTTTGCCATCGCCGATGCGTTGGTCAATGCAGGCTTTACCGCGGTATTGGCTGCCCATGTGACCCCAGATGACCCAATTGTCATCAGGGCGTTGCGAACGCTTGGCCCCATGGCTCACTACGTGCAACACGATGTGACCCATATCGATGGTGTCGCGCCCCTGCTGGACCGCATCGAAGCTGACCACGGTCCGGTCACGACCTTTATCAGCAATGCGGGGGTTGGTGCGCCGGTACGTGGCGACATGCTCGACCTGTTGTCGGACAACTATGATGTCGTGATGAATGTGAATCTACGCGGGGCCTTTTTTCTTGCCCAAGGCGTCGCGCGCCGCATGCTGGCGCATGACGAACAGTCGTATCGTTGCATGGCCTTCATCACATCGGTGAGTGCCGAGATGGTGTCGGTTGAACGTGCCGAATACTGCTTGTCGAAGTCGGCCGCCTCAATGATGGCGCGGCTCTATGCAGCCCGGCTGGCCTCTCATGGTGTCGGTGTCTTCGAATTGCGCCCCGGGATCATTGCGACAGACATGACCGCCAAAGTTCACGACGCCTACACGGCGCGAATAGAAAACGGATTGGTGCCTGCCGCACGATGGGGGCATCCGCAGGACATCGGTCAGATCATCGTTCCCCTGGCTACAGGCCAATTGGGTTTTGCCACGGGCGCCGTCATCCCGGTCGATGGCGGTCTTTCCATCGCACGGCTTTAAGGGAGCGCTGAAATGGCCCAAGGCTATGATTTCATTGTGATTGGTGGCGGATCGGCCGGATCGGTGATGGCCGCACGCTTGTCCGAGATCAAGGAAGCTTCTGTTCTTTTGCTTGAAGCGGGGGGCAGTGACCGGCACCCGTTTTTCCATCTGCCCGCGGGTTTTGCGAAGATGACCAAGGGCATTGGCAGCTGGGGCTGGTCGACCACGCCGCAAAAGCACATGCAGGGCAAAGTGTTCACCTATACGCAAGCCAAGGTGATCGGCGGAGGCTCCGCCATCAACGCACAGATATACACACGCGGTAATGCCCAGGACTATGACGATTGGCGTCAGATGGGGTGCAGCGGGTGGGGGTATGAGGATGTTCTGCCATACTTCAAGAAATCCGAAGGCAACGACAGCTACAACAACACCTATCACGGACAGGGCGGCCCTTTGGGTGTCTCCATGCCAGCTGCACCCTTGCCGATCTGCGATGCCTTCATCGCCGCCGCCCGGCAGCTGGGGATTCCGGAAACCAAGGATGTCAACGGTCCCAAGCAAGATGGTGCCGGATACTACCAGCTGACCCAGCGCAATGCGCGCCGGTCGTCGGCGGCTATGGCTTTTTTGGGCCCGAACAAAAGCCGCGCCAACCTAACCGTGCAAATGCGGGCGCAGGTGCGGCGCATCCTCGTCGAAAATGGCCGCGCGACCGGGGTTGAAATGGCTGACGGCACGCGCATCACGGCCGAGTGCGAGGTTATCTTGGCATCGGGTGCGATTGGCTCTCCGCGCCTGCTGCAACTGTCTGGTATCGGCCCGGCGGAAGATCTGTCTGCGCTTGGCATCGACGTTGTGTTCGATCAGCCAAATGTGGGCGCCAATCTACAAGATCATCTGGACCTGTACGCAATATGCGAAGTGACCGGACCGCACACGTATGACCGCTTCGCCAAACTTCACCTGTCGGCCGTCGCCGGGCTGCAGTACTTGCTGACGCGAAAAGGCCCTGTTGCGTCCAGTCTCTTTGAAACAGGCGGTTTCTGGTATGCGGATGAACACGCGCGATCGCCCGATATTCAAATGCACCTGGGGCTTGGCACCGGGATCGAAGCGGGGGTCGAGGCCATGAAGAACGGTGGCGTGACGCTAAACGCTTGTCATTTGCGCCCGCGCTCTCGCGGTACGGTGCGCTTACAAAGCGACAATCCTGCAGACATGCCGCTAATCGATCCGAATTACCTGTCCGACCCTTACGATCGGCAGATGTCTATCCGCGGGTTAAAGCTTGTTCAGAACATCTTGTCGCAGGATGCACTCAAGCCATACATCCTCGCTGAGCGGCTTCCAGGCCCGGACGTACAGTCAGATGAAGACTATTTCAACTTCATCTGCGTGCATTCCAAAACCTCGCATCACTGTGCCGGAACCTGCCGAATGGGGGTGGATGATGCCGCGGTACTCGATCCCCGGTTGCGCTTCAACGGGATCGAGGGGCTGCGCGTCGCGGATGCCTCGGTGATGCCCACGGTTGTTTCATCGAACACCAATGCACCGTCTATCATGATCGGGGAAAAGGCCGCCGACATGATCAAACAAGATCAAGGATACCTGCAATGATCCGCCATATCGTGCTGACCAAATTCAAGCCTGAAACCTCTGAAACCCATATTGCCGAAATTTACGCGGGACTTGCCGCGCTGACGGAGAAACTGCCAGGGGCGCAGAACTTCACTGGCGGCCGCTCGCAGAGTCCCGAACAGATTGAGCGTGGCTATATGCATGGTTTCGTTATTGATTTTGACAGCTGGGATGCCTTGCAAACCTACGCAGATAACACCGAACACAAATCGTTCGGCAGCCAGCTGGTAGAAAACGCCGTTGGCGGGATCGACGGAATACTCGTCCTTGATTTGGAAGTGTGAAGCGAAGCGATGTTGATCTTGCCAACCAATGACGGGCGATTGGAGCCTTATGCCCTTTCCGGTGATCCGCTGGTTCCGCGTGCGCCCGGGGTGCCACTGACGCGGACAGCATTCGCCGCAGCCCATGTGGCCAGCGACCCGCTTCGCGAACGCAACCCTTGGGATACACGCCCCGCTGTGGATTGGGATGCCACGCTGGCCTTTCGTATCGGGCTCTGGGACCAGGGACTTGGGCTTGCAGAAGCCAT